>JBDSPM010000164.1:0-3086 GCA_039930325.1 Saprospiraceae bacterium | reverse complement strand
ATGCTGACCTGGCCTATGATCTGGGTGCAGATATCACTACTGATTTCAGCGAATTTGGATATCCGTCCACTTATATGTGCAAGGAAAAAGATTTGCTTGATCTCTATTCATCCTTGTTGAGTATCGTTAAACCTGCCAGACCGGATTATATCGTCATGGAAATTGCAGATGGATTGTATGAACGAGAGACAAAAATGTTGCTTAAAAATGCCACCTTCATGAGCACCATTGATGGAGTTATGTTTTCTGCTTCAGACAGTCTCGCGGCTATACAAGGCATTGAAGTATTACACCAATGGGGCATTTACCCAAGCTGCATTTGCGGATTGTTGACGGCAAGTCCTTTATTGGTTCAGGAAGTGAGAGAAAATACAATCGTTCCGGTGTATGGGATTCATGAATTGGCATATGGGGATATCGCAACAACGATATTTCAACATAAAATGGGCATGGTAAAAACAGGCTCTTAACTGCGCGAGAGAAATATTTTTTATATCATATGTCCTCACAGGGTTTCTTTATGCATGAGCACAGGCGGCATGTCAGGCAACACATCAGCAAATACAAATTGGTATTTGGGTCTGTACTATTGTCAGGCCTGATCAATAATGTAGTTTCTTTTTTACTGCCTGTTTCCATCGGGGAATTCTTTGCGCTGTTCTTTCATTCAGGCAGCAGCAAAGCGCATTTATTGCATTGGATGGGTATTGAGCTGCAGTCAATTCAGCAATTTTTTATTTTCTTCTTTTTACTCCTGGCTATGAAAGCTGTCTTATCCTTCATCGAAAATTATTTGACCACCAGGCAGGGAGAGTTATTTGCTCTGGGTTTGAGGGAATCTGTATTTGGTGCACAGATAAATTGGAGTGCTTCATCCTGGCTAAACAGGTCGTATGGTAAATATTTATTGAGATATAGTAATGACATGAAAAGCATTCAGCAGTATCTGACCAAAGGGTATATGGAAGGGATCAAAAGTTCCCTTTTTTTGCTGATTGGTTTTTTAATCATGGTGAAAATTAATTGGCCTGTAACCCTGGTATTGTTTTTACTCTTAGTGACTGGTCTTGGGTTGATATACCTTGTAGCTCGCTGGCAATCGGGTTTTATCATCGCGAGTCGTACGGCGAGGAGTAGTTTGCTGGCGTATGTAGCGCGTCAGTTTTCAAGATTCAATAAATTAAAAGAAAGACACGAAGAGGAAATCACCGTGTCAGGTTTTCGGGAAAAATCAGCAGATCTCTATGAACGCAATATGAAATATAACCTCACTGAAAGCCTCATGGTGATGCTGGTACCTGTCTTCATTTTTGGAATCATTGGTGTCCTGTTGTGGAGCATGATTTTATTTGAAGGAAATATTACGGCTGCCGAAGGTTTGATGATGGTCCTGATCCTTATCATGATGGAAAGCGGGATAAAGAAATTATTAAAAGTGCCTTCGTATATCAACAAGGGGAAAATTTCACTTCAGAAAGTAGACAAGCTTTATGTAGAGCCTGAGATGAGGGAAAGGCAAGTAGAGGTAGGGGTTAGTTAATTATTTTTCTTATATTACTTGACAATTATTTTAACCCAGATTATCTATCCGACTCATTTTTATGAGTTGCATTGTGAGACTTCCAGATTAAATATGACTTTCTGTTAACGTCTAGCCATCAAAGACTTCAACACACGCTGAAACTTCCCTATTATATAAATAGTAAAGCCATGCAAAAAATAATTGTCCTGTTCTTCCTCTTCATTGCTATATCCACTAAGGCGCAGGTTGGTATAGGAACTACGACACCTGATGGTTCTGCCCAACTGGATGTGAATTCAACAAGCAAAGGTTTTTTGCTTCCCCGTATGACGTTCACTCAACGCAATGTTATTGCTTCTCCTGCTCCGGGTCTTGTGGTATGGTGTAAGAATTGCACTTTATATGGTGAAATGCAGGTTTACAATGGAGTAGCCTGGACTAATATGACTGGAGGTGCTGCGTCTTCCGCGCTTGCTTTTGGTGAGAGTGGAGGTGGTGGAATAGTTGCTTACATCCTTTTACCCGGTGATCCCGGTTATGATCCTAATATTCAACATGGTCTTATTGCGGCATCTAATAACCAGACTTCATCGCAATGGGGATGCTCAGGCACTTTTATTCCCGGCGCTGAAGGTACAGCGTTTGGTACAGGGAATCAAAACACCCTGGACATTGTGGCAGGATGCGCGACTGCTGGAATTGCGGCCCGGGTTTGTAATGATCTTGTACTCAACGGCTATAGTGATTGGTACCTGCCGAGCAAGGATGAACTTTATCTATTGTATCAGAATATAGCGGGCGGTTTTGCTCAGTTCCCCTATTGGAGTTCCAGTGAATACGATGACACCAGGGCATGGAATCAGGATTTTTCCAGTGGAAGCCAGGGACTCGGTTTCAAGAATATTTCATACCCGGTTAGGGCGGTGCGTAATTTTTGATTTTGCGCTTAAATGTTTTCCTGGTTGCCCCCGACCCCTGCGTTCCACTTTTCTCATCCTTTCGCCTGGAAACGCCGGGGCGAATGATTTTCAAATAGAGTTTGCTGAATTTTTTGGTAAATTTTTTACCGGCCTATTTTCTCCTACACCAGGAGAAACATACTCACAGCAAAAACTCACACATCACGAGCCCAGGATGAACACAACAATACTCACGATTGACGAATCACGACTGACGAGTAGGGATCCGCAAAGCAGAATACCGATTACCTCGTTATCTTAGTCTCATACAAACCCAATGCTTACCAATTGCAACTCAAATCCCTCGTCCGTTGTATCAGGTTACTAAACCCTACCCTATTCCTTCTATTTACCCTACATTCTGCTGCCCAGGCCGATTCCGACTACTGGAAAATTCAACACATCAGCACTGAAGCCGGCCTGTCCAATAGGTTTGTCAATAGTATCATCACGGATAGCCGTGGTTTTATCTGGATCAGCACCAATTTCGGCCTCAATCGCTACGATGGCCACCACTTTGATGTGCTGACCAAGGAATCCAAAGGCCTGAAGTCAAACACCATGTTTTCGCTGTATGAGGATGTGAACGAAAATATCTGGGTGAT
>JBDSPM010000163.1:0-8254 GCA_039930325.1 Saprospiraceae bacterium | reverse complement strand
TACCGCCGTGACCTGATCCCTGGGCTTCTTTACTCCACCTGGCCCATAATGGATGATCATATTTATCTAACCAGCTTTTTGCATCATCCCACTGGTGAGCTTTTTCAGATTTACCTTCAATATATATCCCCTTATTTACATCCATCCACAAACCATCTGTTCCCTGCACCCTGAACCCTAATGAATAAGGTCTTGGAAGACTTGTATCATGCTGTAATAAAATAGTTTCACCATTAGCACAATTGATAGAGGTTGTTACTACATCGCCGAGCTTAAATTTTATACTGGCATTGGGATGATTTTCACCGCACTCTTTTATAATGTAGTTATGCAAACCTCTTGCTTTTGAAGAGAAAGAGCACAGATTAGTGAAACGGTTGCCCCGTCCTATATTAATATAATGTGCAATGGGTCCGATACCGTGTGTGGGATACAAATCTCCATTACGATAAATGGAATGATGGGTTCTCCAACTGGCTTCTGACCAGGCTTTATCGTCTATTTCACAACCACCGCCATATGCTTTCACTCCATCATTAAATTTAACCTCCCTTAAATTGTGCTGGTAACCACCCTGGAGATGAACCAACTCTCCAAACAAACCCTGTCTTACCATATTTAATACCGCCATCACATCACGCCGGTAACAAACATTCTCCAGCATCATAACATGCGCCTTGTATTTTTCTGTTGCCTTCACCACATCCCAGTGATCCTGCAGGGTAATGCCCAGCACTACTTCAGTACCCACGTATTTAATTCCGGCTTCCAATGAACCAATGATCATTTCTTTATGCAACTCCCACGGTGTGGCAATAATGACAGCATCCAGTCCTTTTATTTCCAGCATCTTTTTCCAGGCATAGTGATCGCCGGTAAAAATCTGCGGCTTTTGTTTTCCACTTTTGGTGATTATTTCATTGGACCTGGCAAGCATCCTGTCATCAATATCGCAAATGGCTATTAACTCTACATCGTCTCTTCTTAATAGTAGCTCAAGATGATCCTGGCCCCGAAGACCAACACCTATTATTACGATTTTTACTTTCGGGTTTGCAGCCCAGGCATATAAAGTATCTGCTGGTAATATAGCAAGCGATGCCGCTGCGATGCCGGTATTCTTTATAAAATCTTTTCTGTTCATAGAATTGTTTTAACCTTATTACATAACACTACTTCAGTTGATTGCCTACAGCCGGGTCATACAGGTGAATATCACCCCTCTGTTCGTACAGAACTGTGCTTGAAAGTCTCACTTCACGAATTCGATCACACCTTCCTCAATCAATTTCTTCAGGCGGGCCACATTCTGATAGTTTTTACCATTATCAATAATTGCTATTTTAAGCTTTGGACTACTGACTATTTTGAATTCATTTAAATCCAAAGTTAACGGTTGAATATTGATACGAATGATTTCCCCCCATGACCAAAATGACATTGAGGCATTTAGGACTATTCCATCCTCTGTTTCATCCAGGGTCATTTTTTGGAATACAGGATCAGATTTTATTTTGTTGATGAGATCCATCTTGCTTAGCCCGGACTGTAGGGATGTATGTTGATTAATTCTTAAATTTTCCGAAGTAATATGTTTCAAACCGTATGATTTCAACTTACTGATTTGAATCGTACCCAAGGTTAAAGACATGAAAAACCCAAAGAAAATCGTCCTGAAAAGATATGCTATCGCAAAGTGCGATTCCTCACTTAGCAAATCAAAGCCCAAGGATATCAATCCAAACGGAATACCGGTAAACAAAAATATCTTAAAATATAATTTCAATATTGGTCCCATGTTCAGGATATTTTATAAATACTTTGAAAAAAAATATTAATCAACATATGATCACTTCAAGATTATAAAATAAGTCCGGGTTTCACCCGGAGCTAACAACATCAGATCCTTTCAGGATCTAAGTTAGATCACTTCCTGATCATATGATCCCTTCAGGATCAGAAAAAATGAATGGTGAGAAGTCTGAAGGACTTCTATTTGGCTAGCCCCGGGTGCAACCCGGGGTCAGGGAAGATAAAATATTTTCAATCCTGAAGGGGTTGTATAAAAATGGCGCAGAGGGAAGCCAGAAGCCAATGATGCGGGAAAGAATAACGGTAATCATAATGATCATTCGTCCATGATTTCAATGAAAGGAGTGTTAATAAATTTAGTGTCCTCCATGCGACCCTGTTGAATAGGTTCCCCAGGTGTATTTTTTATTCCTTGTACAATCGTTACTTTCCCGGTTACCCGTATTGTCTTGCCGGTAAGTTTTTTAGCCTGCGCATAGGGGATATTGACAACATATCCATTTAGATAGAATCCGTCTTTTGTGGCATTCGCCATTTCTAATTTTACAATAAAGGTAACCTCTCCGGGTAATGTGTTATCATCCATTTTTTCATGTTTTTGGTTTTCTTCATTAATCCCCTGCGATTCATTAGTAGACTGGCTGAATGCATTTAGAGTCAGGCCGGCAAGCAAAGCGATCAATCTTAATTTTCTCATATTATCATCTTTACGTCAGTCTTTGGGTATCTCACTTTTTTCATTTCTTCATCTAAAATAAAAAATTGCTTGGTCTTTCATTGCATCCTCGCCCACGCTATAAATGCATCTGCCATCGGTTGGTATCCGAAAAGATAAGAATAGCGCCCACCCAAATGAAAAGGCATTCCATATGCATCCACAGTTCGCGAAAGTCGATTTGCTAAACGATAATCTCCAAATTTTTTAGTGACACCAATAGACACAATTGATCCTGGAAAACTCACATCCCAAAGAATAGGACCGGAATCAAGATCGGCTTTGACAGATTCACCTAGAGCAAACTCCCGTACCGCAGGAAAAGTTAATCGATATATTTCGAAATGCTTCCTGAATAAACTATATTGCTCAACCGCAAAATCGGCATCAATCTCATGTAAAAAGATGAGCATTAGACTCATGGAAGACCCTCTAGGACCTTCTAAACCACTACCATCCATCGCATTAGCCGAATGCGGAATCATGCCATATTTCGGATCAAGTTTCTTTTTGATCCTACTAACCCAATGTGCTATTATAGAATCATATTGGACCATAAATAACTGATCATGCAATTTTAATGAAGCAACCGATACGACAGCATCAGCAGGCCAGCATGACTGTTCATAGGATGCCGGAAAAGGAGTAAGCGTATCTGAAATAGCCTTGGCAATATCTTTACAATTGGTTGAAAACGCTGCTATCAACTCCGAATCTGGGGAACAACTCAAACTTAAAATTTGTCCCAACAAGTAATTTGACCAACCGCGATAAAATATTCCATATGCCGGTTTTACATCTGCTGGAAAATCTTGCTTTATTTCTTCAGTAATGATAAACTCATAAGCAGAGTGAGCTTCTTGTAATGCTTTGGATTTCAGTTCTTCATTTGCTTTCGAATGTTGCGCAATTTTAATCCATGTCAATCCATAAAGCGCATAAATAAATATATATCCTTCTGGAAACTTCGATTGCATTCGGTAGCCAAGATTATGACGTTTGAGTTGATCCTCGAGGAAGGTTAGTTGCTGCACGACCCTGAATATTAGGCGTTCGTTGTTTTCAAGATCCGCTTTTGAAAAATAGTTGATCGCCATCAGGCCGAATACCAGTCCCATAAAGAACATTACACTGATGACTATGCGTTTAATCATCCTTTTCATAGAATAAATTGTCACGACTATAAAACTTCTCTACAATAATCACAATAGCTGCTCCCGCTATATAGGTTAACAAATCAATCCAGGAGAAGGAAGTCCCGATAACTGTCCTGGCTATTTTTGAATTTTGTAAACCCAGCTTTGCGACAATATTCATGTATTGCATAAATTCCACGGCAAAAGAAAATATCAATACAAATAATACAACTATCAAAACGTTTAATTTCAACAAAGATTTTATAAGGCAATATAGTAAGACAACGACCAAAGCATCGCCAATGTAGGGGCGAATTAAATGGTCATGTATAAAAAAGGCAATAACTACTTCAATCAAAAAAATAAAAATGGCTAAGCCTAAATATTTTTTGTCGAATGTTATCATAATTCGAATCTTTGTGAAGCAGGCTCACGTATTGTCGAAGTCGTCTGAATCATTCGTGAATCTTAACCCATTCAACTGAGCCATCATCTGATAGTTTAATGACTAAGGTTTTAGAATTTAGTGGAAAAAAACCAATTCGCTTCTGCGCTACCAGATAGAACAGATATAAACTATCCACCTTGTCCGGCATGCCAAGCATATCGAGTACCGCTTCTTTTTTTAATCGCCTGAATGAATCGCTGTAAAGAACTTCCTTATACATTTCTTCCCTATAAGGGTAATCATTCTTATCCTTTGTTTTCCATTTTGCCAGGTCAAATTCCCTCTCATTCGACGTTTCAGTATTTTCTTTTTCATTGCGTGTTTTCCATTTTGATGAATCAGCGGCCAACCCATGTAAGGCTTCTGTTTTTTCATTTTCAGTATTTTTCTTAATTGTGTTCTTACAGGCGAAACAACCGAGAAAAAGGAATAGGATCAATAATTTCATTTGCATTATCATTTAGTTTAATCCCAAATCGTTTTAAAATTTGATTTGTTTGATTTGTTTTTTAGATGTATAGTGTGATAGTAAGATGGAAGCGCACATACAGAAAAAACCAGTAAAAAAAACGGTGTTATTAAAAGTTTGTGGAATGTAGGTTCCTATTTCCCTGAATAGTTCTTGCTTAGAAAAAATATTCCAGGGATGCTTGTGTGTAGATATGAATTTGAGATAATCCCACATGAAGGCCAAGATGCATATCACCGCTCCGCCAATCATCATCCCCCAGTGATGTCCTGAGATTTTGAAATTTGAATCTTTTGCAGTCTGAAAAATAACATACCACGAACCGGGGATCATGAGCAAACACAAAAGGCAGGGTGCCCATACCGGACCCACCCAGGGAACAGGGATTAGGAAAAGAATGTCCCAGGTAAAAAGGCTTTGCGGCCAGGAAAGAAAAATATAAAGAAAGATATAATAGAACAGGTCCCAGATGGCGAAGGCTAACACAAAATAAGCGAAGCGTTGGAGCCTCGAATTTCCGGCTATTGTCCCTCCGGCTACCAGGATGATGATGGTTGCTGCCTCGCGAAATACTTCAAGCTTGCCAATAAAAGCAGGGATCGGATGTAGAGGAAATTCAAATCCTGTTGGATAAAACAACTCCCGCAGATAAATGACGACGATACTTTCAAACATTCCCATTGCTATGGCAAAAAGAATGACCCACAGGTTTTTTTTATGTATTGAATTCATGATATTAGTGAGATGTGAGATATTACAAAGGGCTTTGTTATTCAAAGTAATAGTGCAAAAAATATCAGCGTCTGTTCTTCAGGATCTTTTCAAGAGCATCAAGATGTGTTTCAAAAGCTTTCATGCCGACTTTGGTAGCACTATAGGTCGTTGATGTCTTTTTTCCAATAAATTGTTTACTAATATGAATAAAGCCTTCCTTTTCCAAAGCGGAAGTATGGCTTGCAAGGTTACCATCAGTTACTTTTAGAAGTTCTTTCAGCGAATTAAAGTCCAGACTGTCATTGACCATCAATACGCTCATAATGCCAAGCCTTACCCTGCTTTCGAAGGCTTTATTTAGTTTGTATATATTAAGGACAGGCACGATGTGAATTTATTTTCTTTCGTATTTCCACCACATATACGTACCATACAGGATATGAAGTATACCAAAACCTACGATCCAGAATATCAATCCGTCAACCATGAAAAAGCTTGCTGCTATTCCCAGGACTATTTCCATGAGGCCAAGATAACGGATGTCATTCAGCGTATATTTGCTGCCATTTACAAGAGCCAGGCCATAGAATATAAGCATGGAAGGAATGATGAGGCCAAGCATTTGGGGGCCGTTAACCACCAGCGCCAGGCAAAACATTCCACCGGCCACCAGGGGGATCATCATATTCAACATCAATCTTCGTGCTGTATGATCAAACCGGTTTGCTCCGGTCTTTTTTGCATTCCGCATGGAGAAAAAAAGCGCAGTCAGAAGCGAGAAAACTAAAACCAGCGCACTGATCCATGCGCATTCCTTTAATAGGGTAGTGTATTCAAATGTAAAGGCTCCAGGATTTCCATTTCGTTGATAATTGCTTATGACCTGATTTCCAAAGTAAGCTCCAATGAGTGCGTAAAACCCTATAAGTACGCCGGACAATCCACTAAGTGAGAGAAACCGGGTCGATTGTTTCATCATGTGCCGGATGTCCTGCAGGGCCTCAATATGTTGCTGATCGGTTTCCATGTAAAGTACTTTGAAATACAAAGTTAAACATATATACTGAAGGTTTGCCTGTATTTACTGAAATTATTTCACAGAGCTGGCTATGCGTATCTAATACGCTCCCTTCAATGTTGAGTGATTGACGTTAGACAGCCTGCCCGGCACCCCTGTAAATGAGAGTCAATATTTATTCGACGTGATATTCCTCTTTAAGCAGTTCAATTAGTCTTTTGCCATACCTCAATTGTTGATCCAATGAACCAATATATACCTCCGTATTGAGCGTTAAAACGCATGCGTCGTTAAATATTTTGTCAATTGTATTTTTATCATAGTTAAACGGTAGCTCCGTTCCTTCCGGTGCCTTATAGCCACCGTAAACTTCAGAATTAAAACTTGCAGCATTGAATGAATTAACGGTATAGGTGAGATCTATCAACTTTGACATGCCTTCCCATACGTCTTTGCTATAGTAGTAATGGTCTGTCTCTATCTTAAGAATTAAACTCGTGTTATGCTGGTATTTAAATAAGCTGTCCCGAATGCCTGGCTTATCAATCAATCGTAACGTTCCCGAAGTTTGCAATTGCTGAAATGCGGCATCATTGCTCCTGAAGTAAACATCATTAAATGAACCATTTGCAATATCATTATAAAACTCCCTTTTTATTTGGTTGTCCTTGAAATCAGAGCCTCTTAATTTTATGAACTTGTACAGGTAGTCCAACGATAGCTTATTAGAAGCTAATATGATGTTCAGTTGCGCAGTGTCACTTGCAATACTGGTTATAATAGTTTCAATACTTTGTTTTGCTTTTTCTTTATTGGCAATATACTCCCTGATATTTTCAGCAAAGAACCCGAGGGTGACAGCAAGGAAAATCATCAGGAATTCCAGGAAATATTCCCTGAAGTTTTTCTTTTCATGTTTCAGGTCCGGATGGTGATGCACTTCCATATTTTCATTTTATTCTTTGGGGTGGTGCGAATGTTAACCGCCTGCTCAGTATATGAAATCTCATGTTGAGTACCCGCAAAAAAAACCGGCCCTGAAAACAAGGACCGGTTTTTCAAAATTATTCTAAACTTCTTTATCCGCTTTAGCTGAAATTTGCAGCATTCAGTTATCGCTGTAACACTACTTTTCGGGTCATGATACCCTTCTCAGTTTTTAATCGCACCACATAAACACCACTACTCAATTGACTTCCCGTATTAGAAAGTCCATTCCAGGCAATGGTGTTCAATCCTTCGGACGCCAGGACCCGCACATCGGAAACTACGATGCCGTTCATATCGCTGATGCTTAGTACAATGTTCTGAGCATAGGGTAGTACGAGGCGACATTCGGTTTCGTTTCGGAATGGATTAGGTTGCACCTCAAAGAATTGTTCATCGTTCCCTTCTGTAACGCTGGTGGATTGCAAATTGAATGGCACCGGCTCGGCAATGCTACCCTGATGATAATTAGGCGAGAAGGTCATCTTTTCTTCCAGGATTTCTACATCGCCGGTAGCTGCGTCAAATAATTTGAAATGAAGTTGCTCTCCGCTCGTATTTGCATAACTGGTCAGAAAAAACATGTAGGCATCCAATCCTTCAATGTAGACCGCCTCTGCCACACCACGAACTTCATCACCCACAAATGCACCTAATTCCATATTGGCCGTCGTAGCATTGGTGTTGGTGTAATGAAACATACCGATGAGGGTCATGTTATGCTCAAACTGTGTAGCATCCACTGTCCAGAATGTTTGTACCGGATTTTCGCGTCGTACTTCTGCGGAGTCATTGCTGATTATCTGAGCCGGATAGGTGAGTGTGCCTGCCTGTGTGGCTTTAAGCATGTACCCATTGAGCGGTTTTAATTGCGTCAGGTTTCCTACCCATTTGATGGTGTTGTCCACATATTGAGCAAATCCTGTCTGACTTTTGATGATATCACCTGCTTGCG
>JBDSPM010000162.1:0-6233 GCA_039930325.1 Saprospiraceae bacterium | reverse complement strand
CGGTCCTATCAGCATACCGCTTACTATTGTGTTGTATGTAATCCTGGGGGTGCTGAATAAGATATTCCCTTGGTATTAAGCTATTTAATATTCTTCTTCAATATGATGCCATTGGTTAATTCTGGTTCCTGATCCTGTACGATCTTGCAGCTTTAAAGACTTGCAGGGGCATTCCAGCTTTAAAGACTCGCAGGGGGGCATTGCAGATTTAAAGACTCTCAGGGGGCATTGCAGATTTAAAGACTCGCAGGGGCAAGCCAGCTTTAAAGACTCGCAAGGGGGCATTGCAGCTTTAAAGACTCGCAGGGCGCTGCAGCTTTAAAGACTCGCAGGGGGATTGCAGCTTTAAAGACTCGCAGGGGCAAGCCCTGCAAGTACGCAATATTTATGAAGATTTTTACATTTGCAATATGAAATTCAAAGCAGAAATCGATGTCATGCCCCTGAAAGAATTGCTTGATCCGCAGGGTAAAACAGTCGCCCGCAATATGGATCATGCAGGTTTTTCGGGTGTGGATGATGTGAGAATCGGAAAACATATGGAAATCATCCTTGATGCTCAGGATGAAGCCTCCGCGAATGAAACGATCGACCAGGCCTGCAAAAAATTCCTGGCGAATATGATCATGGAGAGCTACACTTTTGAAGTTAAGCCGGTTTAAAAAGTGCTTTACATCGTTCCCACCCCCATCGGAAACCTGGGTGACATCACACACAGAGCTATTGAAATTTTGTCCGGAGCAGATATCATTCTTGCCGAAGACACCCGCACTACCAGGCGACTTCTGGATAAATACAATATCACCACTCCCCTTCGTGCTTATCACGCATTCAACGAACATCAAGCCACTGCCGGCATACTGGAGCTACTTAAAGAAGGCAAGAATCTTGCTTTAGTTTCTGATGCAGGCACGCCGGGTATTTCAGATCCCGGATTTCTTTTAGTCCGCGCATGTAGAGAAGCCATGGAAGAGATTGTGGTGCTTCCCGGACCAACCGCATTTGTTCCTGCACTTGTGGGATCAGGGTTTCCTTGCGACCGGTTTTATTTTGAAGGCTTCCTTCCACACAAAAAAGGCCGGGTCACCCGGTGGAAATATCTTTCAACGCTGACCCAAACTATTATTCTCTACGAATCCCCCTACAGGTTAGTGAAATGCCTTGAGGAAATACGGAAATATATCGGAGAAGAAAGAAAAATATGTGTAGCTCGGGAAATCTCAAAGCTTCACGAGCAATATCATATAGGGACAACATCAATCTTACTCCAGGAATTCGACGCACATCCTGAAAAGATAAAAGGTGAGATGGTGATTATTATCTCAGCTGAATAATTTTTTATACGGGTTCAATTTCGTTCATACACCATCACTTCAGTGCTAAATAATTTTACAACCCTATACGAATTCTGCAAGATTTCATGAATAGGATTGTCTTCATGCAAAGGATACCTGATCAGTATAAATCTTGGCTTTTGATTTAATATTTTCTCAAATTCCTCTTTCTGATTTATTTTAAGCGCGTATGCATTTACAGGCATCCATATCAACGAACTGTGAATATAAGGAGTGGGGCTTGAAGTTCCGGTAAGCTGGTAAATGATGTGATTATAATCTCCTGTATAAAGAACATCTCCAGGCTCCAGCCTGGATGTGAGATACGCGGCTACTTCACGCGGATAATCCGGTCGGTCATAAAATTTAGCCTTTTGCACAAGCGTGTTAATCAATAAGGTCAGAAATAATAATGAATATCCGATTGCCGGTTTTCGAATCCATGCGAGGCCTCGTACAACTGGTCGCAATGGATCAAAAAAGCTGCCACTCAACAAACTCAGGGGAAGCATAAATTGCACAAAATAATGTGGATATAATCTTCCTGGGATTAAAATAATAGCTGTGACAAGGATGCTCCAAATCGTACCCAAAACCAGTATGCGTGAACCCACCGTCCGCCAGTCCCAAATGCAATAAAAGAACCAAATGATAACCGGAAAAAAATTCCAGTAAAATGTGAAAACAAATTTCAGGTCTGCAGTCCATCCGGGTTTCATCATGTACATCCCACTAAGCTTGAAGGTAAAATAAGTGAACGTCTCTCCGAGACCAAGATGACGGTAATACATCCAATCCACCAGGAAAGGAATCAAGAACCCAATTCCCATCAGAACACATCGTACCAACCCATCTTTTAATTTGTTTTTTTCGTACACCTGTATCCAGAGATAGAAAATCCCAATGGCTATCGCATCGAACAGGACCACGTACTTAATGATAAATCCGAGCCCGAGCAAAAATCCTGATAGTAAAAAAAATACAATGGACTTCTTTGTCAGCGTACAATACAATGCAGTGATTGTAAATAAATTAAAAAAAAGCTCCGTATTGGGTGACAGGCCATACGCTGAATAAATTGAAATAATGAATACATAGATCATGCCGCTGGCTACCGGTGCAGGATTGAATGAAGATGATGCTGACGCCGGCACAAGCAATTGACGATGCACGAGGTAAATCATCCACCCTGTCACGGCAACCCATATCGCAGCTATGATGCGGATCATGAGAATTGATTTTCCAAAAAGAAATTGGAATAATCCAAATAACAGAAAAATTCCAATGGGCTTTGTATCTACTACATCCCTTAAATAGACCTGACCATGCCGGAGGGCATCTGCAATAATGATATACGTAGATTCATCATGATCCAGGACAGACCGGAAGAATGAAAATATCCGCATCAGGAAGGCAAGTGCCATCAAAACCAGGAAGACTTTTCCGGAATTGGAAAATAATTTTTGCATGCACTACGATTCTGTCGGGTGCAAATTACCACCACCTTTGGTTATGATCAGTGCTTTCGGGTTCCTCCCTCATCATAATCTTTGAAACTATGGTATTTTTGCGTCTCAAAATGGAACAACAGGACCTTATCAAAATAGCAATTCCTTTAGTGGCTGTCCCTTTGACAAGTATTTTGTTATTCAGGCACCATTTTGCCGATCACAATCAAGCAAGGCGTCTTTTAACCTTTAAAAACATGGACGAATGCATGGTAGAGTTGGAAAAAATAGAACAGGCCACAGCATTGAAAATCGATAATGACTGGACGCTTTATCAAAATCTCATGCATTGCACCCAAAGCATCATGTACTCGATGATTGGATTTCCGGAAAATAAACCAAAATTATTTCAAAAAACCATCGGCTCATTAATCTTCAATCAGTTTGAGCACCAGGGGTACATGCGTCATAACCGCAATGAGCCTATCCCGGGAGCCACGGAAATAAAACCTGCCGGCAATTCCGTTGATGCTGCCATTGATCTACGAAAAGCGGTACTTGATTTTGAGAATTTTGACCGGGAGCTCAAGCCTCATTTTGCCTATGGGAAATTAACTAAATTGCAATTCGCCAACGCGCATTGCATGCATATGGCAGATCATTTTGCTATCATGACCTATTGATTCATCCAACTATTCGGTAAAAAAGTAAGGTGATCGAATCGGATCCGTACTTGTGCACTTTATTCTCAACTACCATTGCCATTCCTCATAATGTGTTATAAACCATTCGAAAATATCCCCTCATGAAGAAAGTTTCTTTCGGACAGCTATTCCGTTACAAGTTCGATAATCTGATGAGTAAGGGACCGCCCGCCATGATGTCTCTTCTGGCTCTAATGTCACTTCTTGTAGTCGCAATAGCAGGTGCCATTTTATGGGCCTTTGATATTGGCCCTGAAGGCGAAGCTCCTTTGGATTTTGTAGAAGGATCATGGCAAAGCTTGATGCGCACGCTTGATGCGGGTACAATGAGCGGTGACAACGGATGGTCCTTTGGTATATTCATCCATCCTGTTAAATCACGCGCATTAACTTTTGCCGGCAATGATAAAATTATCGTGTTAGCAGAAGATTAAGTGCGCTCAGGCCACGATGGCTTCTTTATTGTATTTGCTCCTGTATTCTATAGGGGACAATCCGGTTATTTTTCTAAAAACAGTTCTGAATGCTTTGGTATCAGAATAACCTACTTCGTACATGACCTCACTGATATTTTTTCGGGAGGTTTCAAAACCTTTTTTAGCAGCCTCAATTTTAACGCGCTGTATATATTCCACGACGGTATTAGAGGTAGCTTTCTTGAATCGCCTCTCCAGATTTCTTCTTCCCAACAGAAACTTTGATGCCAGCTCGTCAACCGTTATTTTTTCCTGGAAATTATTCTCGATAAATTCCTGAGCATTTTTAACAGGCTCATCGTTGTGATCTTTCTGCCCCTGAAACATGATGAACGGTGACTGATCATGCCGGTCAATCTCAATTGCAAATACTTTGGCAGAAAGAACAGCTAATTCACGCCCGACATATTTTTCAATGAGATAAAGTATCAAATTCATGTAAGAAAAAGCGCCACCGCTGGAATACGTCCCCTGTTCATCAGTGATGATCTGCTCAGTTACGAGGTTAACATCAGGAAACATTTTACGAAATTGGTTAGCTGCCATCCAGTGAGTGGCACATTTACGTCCTGCCATCAGTCCTGTGGATGCAAGAATAAAAGCGCCCATGCAAAGGCTGGCCACTTCTGAACCGTTCTTATATTGTTTAGTGATCCATGGAATGAAATCGCGGTTAGCTTCAAGTGCATTCTGAATATCTCCATCGACTGCAGGGATAATGATGAGATCTGTGTGTTTTACATCATCGATCAATACATCTGCATGTGCCGTAAACGATCCACCACTGAGCGTAGTTTCTTTGGTGAGGCCTACCAATTGCACTTTGAATACTTGGGGTCCACCCCGGAACTTCATAAACTCATTCACTTGCGTCAGCAACTGACGAGAGCCTTCAAGACTTCCCAGGATAGCACCTTTCGGAACAAGGATGGATATGTGTTTCATGATGCAAACATAAATAAACACTTTGTCGCAATCAACCCCTTCTGATGGCGGAAATTACCCCCTTGTCGCAAAATACCTATTAGATTGCCGCAATTAGGCCCTTGCGAAATCGTTAATGGCTAATACATTTGTATCAGGTTCATTGTAATTAACAACTTTAAAAAATAGTATGACACCCTATATTACTCAATTGAAAATCACTTTTTTACTCCTTTTATTTGGAGCATCTATGTCATTTATTTCCAATCCAGTCGATGGATGGGAATTAGACGTGGCACATTCTAATCTGCATTTTTCAGTGACCCATATAATGGTTTCTGAGATAGAGGGTTCGATTAAGATCACGGAAGCTACGTTGACCACCCCCAATGATGATTTTACAGATGCCTTAGTGACTTTACAAGCTGATATGAATACAATTGATACGGACAACGACGGACGTGACACTCATCTCAGGAATGCTGATTTTTTTGATGTTGAAAAATATCCCACCATGACATTTGTCAGTGAAAGCTTTAAAAAAATCGAGGATAAAAAATACCTGGTAGCCGGCAACCTGACTTTTCACGGCATTGCGAAAAATGTTGCTTTGGAAGTCATAGCCAATCCGGGAATTCAGCCCTGGGACAATAAAGGTATTGTTGGATTTAAAGTATCAGGTAAAATCAATCGTTCTGATTTTGGGATAGCTGCTTCGACTCCCTCGGCAGTGCTTAGTGACGAAGTTGGGATTGTGGCGAATGTTATTTTTGCTAAGGGCAAGGAATAAAGTTGGTATCCTCATAAGCGTTCGCAAACGTTTACAATCGACTCATATTTAACTTAAATAGGTAGTTAACTTTTTCTAACCTGATTCCCTCATGGTAGAAGTCTTTAAAACCAATGTAACCGAAGTTGATCAGGCCAAACAGCTTATAGATCACATTCATTCACGATATCCTGCCTCTAAAGCAAATTTTGATTTGGAGGATTGTGATAAAATATTACGCGTTGAATTCAATGATCAAGTTATCACGGAATTCGAAATTATCATTATACTCAATCTGTTTGGATTCGTTGCAGAAGCATTGATGGATGATGATGTGGGTCCGGGAAATATCCTCAAATATGCAGAGGCCTTTTCTCTGTAGCATCTAAAGCCGCCTCTCTTACCGCCTCTGTGTATGTTGGATGAGGATGTGATATGCGAGCCATATCTTCAGCAGCTCCTCTATATTCCATAAGTGTGACAGCTTCCATGATCATATCAGCAGCCCGCGCACTCAACATATGAACACCAAGGACTTCATCTGTGTCCTTATGTGCCAGGACTTTTATGATTCCTTC
>JBDSPM010000161.1:0-12499 GCA_039930325.1 Saprospiraceae bacterium | reverse complement strand
CATCACCGCCCAGAAAACTGAGCCAAAAGGGTTCCGTATCCAGAAACGATCCTTTAGGCTCACTCTACAACCGTTTTCATCAAGAGTTTCAATTACCATCCCCGACATCAATCCCATAGGAAGCCTTCTCATCATCCACATCCTCATTTTCCATGGATTTATTAACTGCCGAGCAAGCTTTATGTTAAAGCCATTTTCTATCATCCGTGAATCATCAATTAGGAGTGTTGAATGTTTTGGCATTATTTCACTTTGATAGCCCTTGAAATATTTTAAAAATGAATTTGCGTCAATTCCTTGCTTTTTCGGCGCTAATTAACGCTAATTAGTTCCACATTCAGAAGCCGAAGAATTCAAGGGGTCTTCTTTTCACTCTTCACTCTTCATTCTTCACTTTTCATTTGAGTCTTTTTCTCAACGCCATCATCTCATCCCTGTATTGAGCAGCTGTGATAAAATCAAGCTCTTTTGCTGCATCCTTCATCTTACGCTCAGTATCTGCCAGGATTCTCTCCACCTGCTCACGTGACATGTATGCCAGCACAGGATCCGCAGCGAGTGATGATTCAACTTCCCTTTCAACATAGGCTCTTTTCGATCCTTCCCTCACATCGAGAATGGATTTTTTGGACAATATTTCTTCTCTGGTCCGCGTGATGGTTTGCGGAGTGATTCCATGCTTTTCATTGTATGCCATCTGTATGGCCCGTCGACGATTCGTTTCATCAATGGTCTTTTGCATGGACTCGGTGATCTTGTCAGCATAGAATATGACGAGTCCATTTGAATTGCGCGCAGCACGTCCCGCAGTTTGCGTAAGGGAACGGTCATTCCGGAGAAATCCTTCCTTGTCTGCATCCAGAATCGCCACCAATGAAACCTCAGGAAGATCAAGACCTTCTCTTAATAAATTCACTCCAACCAAGACATCAAAATTTCCAAGACGCAAATCCCTTAGGATCTCTACACGCTCCATGGTTTCTACTTCAGAGTGAATGTATTTGCACTTGACATTGAGCTTTATGAAATATTTACTTAATTCTTCCGCCATTCGTTTAGTCAGCGTTGTCACCAAAACACGTTCTCCGATTTTTACTCTTTCATTTACTTCATCCAGGAGATCATCAATTTGGTTTAGACTCGGACGAATTTCTATCGGCGGATCAAGCAACCCTGTAGGCCGCACAATTTGCTCAACAAGGACTCCTCCTGTCTGTTCCAATTCGTAATCAGATGGAGTCGCACTAACATAAATCACCTGGCTGATCAACCCATCAAATTCATCAAAATTCAAAGGCCGGTTATCAATCGCAGAAGGAAGCCTGAACCCAAAATTGACAAGATTTAATTTTCTTGCACGGTCCCCTCCCCACATGCCCCGAACCTGTGGAAGCGTCACATGGCTTTCATCCACAATCATAAGAAAGTCCTCCGGAAAATAATCCAGCAGGCAAAACGGTCTTGTACCAGGCGCTCTTCCATCAAAGAACCGGCTATAATTTTCAACACCACTGCAATACCCAAGCTCGCGGATCATTTCAAGATCGAAATGCGTTCGTTCATGAATGCGCTTGCTTTCCAGATATTTTCGCTCTCTTGTAAAGTATTCTTCCTGTCTGAATAGCTCATCTTCAATATCACGGATGATGTGTTTCAATCTGTCTTTTGGTGCTACATACAAATTCGCGGGAAAAATTGCGGCATGTTTCAGTGGTTCCTGGCGCTGACCGGTATGCACATCGATGATATCAATTTCTTCTATTTCATCACCATAAAAAGTGACCCGGTATCCATAATCAACATAGGGCAAATGAATATCAACCGTATCTCCTTTAACCCGGAAATTGCTTCTGGCCAGCTGTCCTTCTGTGCGACTATATAAGCTTTCGACAAGGCGATAAAGAAAATTATTTCGTGATATCTTCTCACCGGTTTGGATACGTATTATTCCTGCTTTATAATCATCCGGATTACCCATACCATATATGCAGGATACGGAAGCAACCACGATGATGTCCCGTCTTCCTGATAGCAGTGATGAAGTTGCCCTGAGACGCAGCTTGTCTACTTCTTCATTGATAGAGAGATCCTTTTCAATAAATGTATCGGAAACGGACAAATAGGCTTCAGGCTGGTAGTAATCATAGTAGGAAACAAAATACTCAACAGCGTTGTCGGGAAAGAACTCTTTGAATTCTCCATAAAGCTGCGCAGTCAATGTTTTATTGTGTGTAAGTACAAGAATGGGCCTTTGAATTTCCTGTATTACATTGGCTACTGTAAACGTTTTCCCTGAGCCGGTAACTCCCAACAACACCTGGCTGCGCTCTCCCTTATTTATACTTTTGACCAGCTGGCGAATAGCTTCGGGCTGATCTCTAGTGGGTTGATATGTAGATACAAGTTTAAATGACATGGACTTGTAAAAATAAGATTTAATATTGGTGAAGCACTCTAACGATTTAATATGATGCGATAATAAATTGCTCCCCTGAGAATTTCCGTGTTGAAGAGACAAACTTCATTATAGAATTAACCACTTAAACATTTACCCACTTAAATATTCACCATTACCAATCTATTTTTCTCCATTATAAAACACCATAGTTAATCCATACCGGATCCATTTTTCTCTTTTCACAACTGATTCAGTATCGAGTATTTCAGATACAGGTTCCAGGTCAAAATATTTAGAGGGCAAGACCAGGTAAGGCTGAAATGCAAAATCAATTCCTTCGTTTCCCTGCACATTTAGTATTAAATAGAATTTGAACGCTGTCATATGCTGGATATTCTTAAGCTCCTCATCTGAAATCCCACTTTTATATGCAAACTTATACCATTGATATTGCAGGTCTGTGCCAAAACCAAAAAGCCCCTGGCCAAGCTGATAACCAAAAGCAGCACTTTGTATTGAATATTTAATCTTATCAGTGTATTTGGATGCCGCTCCCGGTTCCAATCCAGTTGCTCTGAATGATTTGCCTGCGCCCTGATAGGTGAGTTCAACAGCATGGAATCCTCGTTTATATCGGACACCTCCTTCAAAACCATGTAGCCAATGAAGCTCACGAAAAGGTTTGCTGAAGGATTGGGATGTATTGAAATCAGATACTATCCGATTAATCCCGGGGGAGGAAACAATCGAAAAATTATAACCTGTTTTCAGGTTAAACTGGGCATAAGCTGGTGGTGAGAAAATACCAAAAAATACCAAAAGCAAGAATACAATTGCTCTGGGGTGTCTCATTGAACGATCATTGTTTCGAGAAAGATAATCCTGTTTAAGGTGAAATCCAAATAGGTATATGGCCTATCGCCATTTTGATGTCGGATTAAAAGATGCCAGATTCCGGACTCTTGACGCATTTAAACAAGTAGTGCGTCCGGAGTCCGGCATCCTTTTAATCTGGCATCCTCACCTAACATCCTTGTTAGATAATGCATACCGTATGGAAATTACATTTGTGGTGGAGTACATATCTTTATCCGCCATGGCGAAAACGACAAGCAAAAAAAAACCCGCAAAATCGAAAAGTAAAACCCAGTCTTTTTCTACCCTGGATTTTACTCCGGGTTTTTGGAAAAGACACTGGAGAGAAGCGCTGATCATCCCGATCCTTGCATTCGCATTGTACTGGATGTGCTTACCGTATGGATACGTCCTCGATGACCAGATTGTGATTACAGGCAATGATTACACCAAGAAAGGCGTGGATGGCATCTGGAAAATTCTGAGCACAGAAAGTTTTTCAGGCTATTTTCATGGTCAACAGGATTTAGTAGCCGGAGCCAGGTACAGACCGCTTTCAATCGTTTCATTTGCTCTGGAACAATCCGTTTTCGGAGACAACCATGTGGAACGGCATTTTGTCAATATCCTTCTCTATGGCCTTATTGGGCTACTGATATTCAGAGTTCTTTCCATTTTGTTTCCTGAAAAAGATTCCAAAAACTGGCTGACAGCCATTCCCTTTATTGCTGTCATACTCTATATCCTGCATCCGGTTCATTCAGAAGTCGTGGCTAATATCAAAGGAAGGGATGAGATCATGACAGGTCTAGGCGCCATCAGTGCGCTTTATTTTGTCCTTCGTTTTCTTCCATCAAAAAATATAGTTTGGCTCGTGGCCAGCGGCATTTGCATGTTTCTTGGACTGATGGCAAAAGAAAACGCGATCACTTTTTTAGCAGTGATACCATTGACCATGTATTTTTTTACGAATGCCCGGAGAAAGGATTACATCATTGCCCTGACACCTTCCCTTATTGCTGCTATCCTGTATATCATCATCCGGACTAACGTGATCGGTTATGTATTCGATAGCGGAAAGAAAATCACTGACCTGATGAATGATCCATTCATAGGCATGAATACAGGCGAGCGCTATGCGACCATTCTATACACACTCGGTGAGTATGTGCGACTTCTCATATTCCCTCACCCCTTGACACATGATTATTATCCATACCATATTCCAATTATGAATTTTGGAAAGCCTGCAACATTAATTTCACTGGCAGTCTACCTGGCGCTGGCTTATGTCTTTTTTAAATTGTGGAAACAAAAAAGCGTTTATGCATGGGCGATAGGTTTTTTCATCGTGACCTTATCCATTATTTCTAATTTATTTTTTCCTGTAGGTACATTTATGAATGAGCGGTTCATTTTCATTCCATCGATTGCTTTTTCGGTTGTATGTGCGTGGGTATTTGTTAAAAACGGCCTGCATGCGCAAAACAAAGGACTTCGAATCGCTTCCATTGGAATATTATTATTCGTTATGGCTGCGTATATTTTCAAAACGTATGTACGCGTTCCTGCCTGGAAAGATTCGCTAAGCCTGAATGGTCAAGCTGCAATGGTTTCGGTCAATAGTGCACGGAACAATTGTTTCATGGGTACAGCTTTATTTGAAGAAGCACGCACGAAGACAGATCCGGCGGAGAAAAAAGAATTGTTAGATGAGGCTGATTATTATGTGAATAAATCACTGAAGATGTATCCAACCTATAGCTCTGCAAATCAAATTAAATCCGGGCTCATAGCAGAGCGGTTTCTAAGGGACGGGAATGTTACCAATTTATTGAATGATTTTACAACGATCCTCAATGCGGCTCCCCATACTGAATATGTTCCCCAATTCCTCGACTATATGAATGACAGGGCACCCCATGACACAATGCTTGATTTTTATTATCAAGTGGGTTATGACCTGCTGGCAAAAACCAAAAGGGAATATCCTGTCGCAATAACGATTTTGAAGTTGGGCGAAAAAATAGGTCCTGATGATCCACGTATTCTCTATGGCCTTGGCAAGGCATTTTATAATGGTGGCGACCAGGTGCTGGGCACAAAATACCTTGATCGTGCATATCAGATCGATCCGTCATTGCGCGGTATAGAATAAGCATGTAATTTAGCATAGAACAAATTGTAATAGCCAATAGCCAATTCGGAATAGTCAATGGGCAATTTGCAATAAGCAATAGGCAATAGGCGATAAACATGTGTAGGGTCAAACCTAAGTGTTTGCCCAATGCATGAAATCATATCAGTTGAAATGAAAACAAAGCAAACAAAGATAGAGGAGATCGCCTTCACCATGATTCCTCTAGTCGGACCGATCAATGCGAGGCAGCTTCTGGCGTATTGCGGCAGCATTGAGGGCGTGTTCGGACAACAAAAAAGATTTCTTAAATCCATACCGGGTATCGGTGAAGAGATTGCTTCACGGATAGGAAAAAGCTCCTCTTTGTTTGTAGCTGCAGAAGAGGAACTTGCGGTTATGGAGAAGAAAAATATTGAATACACATTTTTCACAGATGAAAATTACCCATCAAGGTTAAAACATTTTTCAGATGCCCCTTTGCTTTTATTTACAAAAGGGAATGTGGATCTTAATCCGGAACGCACCGTGGCCATCATCGGTACCCGCAAGCCCACGGTTTACGGAAAAACTGTAACGGAAGAAATCATTGATTCACTGGCAACGTATGATGTGACTATCATCAGCGGTCTCGCGTATGGAATAGATATTACAGCTCACCGTCATAGTATTGCTTTAAACATTCCTACCATCGGTGTGATGGGAAGTGGCATGGGTGTTATTTATCCTGATATGCATGTTCCTGTGGTTGAGAAAATGCTGGCCCTGGGAGGTATCATTACAGAATTCAGTTATGACACCGGCCCTGATGCAGTCAATTTTCCAATGCGTAATCGGATTGTAGCCGGTCTTTGTGATGTTCTGGTCGTCATTGAATCAGGCATTACGGGTGGCTCTATGATTACAGCAGGGATTGCTAATGACTATAATAAAGATGTCGCGGCCATCCCGGGGAGAAAAATAGATAAGAGCTCCGCGGGATGTAACCATCTCATCAAAAACCAGCAGGCTCACCTGATTGAGTCCGGAGAAGACCTCATTCACCTAATGTCCTGGGATCGAAAAACTAAACAACAGGCTTACCAGGCTGATTTATTTACACAGATGGATGAAGGCGAACAGAAAATTTACAGTCTCATCGTTGACCTTGGGGAAAAAGATATTGATACCTTAGCCTTTGAATCTAAATCGACTCCGGGTGAGCTTGCGGCGATACTTCTCAATCTTGAATTTAAAGGTGCTATCAAATCACTGCCAGGTAAAAAATACGCTGCAGTGGGCTAATTCGTCCTTTCTTCTTTCTTTCTTCACAGTATGTTTTTATTTTTCAGCTTGTGATACCACGCACCAGGCCGGCAAAACAAACACGGTAAATAATGAATCAACAAGTGCAAAGCCAAAAAATATTATTTTTTTGATCGGTGACGGAATGGGCCTTCCTCAAATCACCGGAGCGATGTATATGAATGACAATAAAACCGTATTTGAACGCTTTAAGAATATTGGTTTTCACAAATCACATTCTGCTGACAATCTGGTGACGGATAGTGCGGCAGGGGCTACGGCTTTTGCTTCGGGCATAAAAACAAACAATGGATTTCTTGGCGTGGACCCGCATAAAAAATCATATCCTACCCTGCTTGAAATGGCCGAAAAGAAAGGAATGGCCACTGGCCTTGTTGTGACATGTTCCATCACGCATGCTACACCCGCTGCATATGTGGCTCACGTGCCTGGAAGGGAACTGTCAGAGGAGATTGCGCTTGCATACCTAAATTCATCTGTAGATATTTTTATTGGAGGCGATGAAGATGCTTTTCTTCATCGCAAAGATGGACGCAACCTTGTAAACGAACTTACCGCGAAAGGCTTTGTCATTTCTGATCTTGCACATACGCCGATCGAAAACCTCGACATCAATACGAAAAAGAATATTGGTTTTTTTACAGCTGCCCAGGAACCGGATAGGGTAAGTAATGGCCGCACATTTGGTATCCCGGCAGAGCAAAAGGCATTAGAATTTTTGAATAACCGATCTCCTGAGGGTTTCTTTGTGATGATCGAGGGGTCACAGATAGATTGGGGTGGCCATGAAAATGATGCAAACTATGTTGTCACTGAATTACATGAATTTGAAAAAGTGGTAGCCGATGCGCTGGATTTCGCTGAAAAAGATAAAAATACTTTAGTCATCGTGACCTCCGATCATGAAACCGGAGGCTTCGCAGTGAATCCGGGCTCAAGGCTTAATCACATCGAAGTTGCCTTCACCACGAAAAGTCATACAGCCATGATGATCCCCGTTTTTGCTGAAGGTCCAGGAGCAGAGCTATTCAGAGGTATTTATGAAAACACGGATATCTTCTATAAGATGAAGAACCTGTTGAACCTTCAGTAAGAGCGTGAGAGCGTGAGAGCGTGAGAGCGTGAGAGCGTGAGCTCGACGTGCGAATTAATTTATGACAAGCGTAGGATCGGGAGAGAAGTGACAAGCACAGCGAAGTCCCGGCAATGACGAAGTCGTGACGTGGGAGAGAAGTGACAAGCACAGCGAAGTCCCGCCAAAGACGAAGTCTTGACGCGGGAGAGAATTGAGAGAGCCTAACGCTTCACGACTGACGTTTCACGATTCACGATATTCAATTATGTCTTCACTTCGTTCAGGCTTCTTCCGTCACATCGCTCAGACATCTCCTGATCCGGATGGCTTTGAAGTAAGTCGTGGAGAAGGAATTTATTTATATGATCAGGACGGTATACCCTTTATTGATTGCATATCCGGTATTTCCGTTTCTTCACTCGGCCATGGCCACCCCACCCTCTTAAAAGCAATAAGACAGCAGCTTGATCTTCATCTTCACACGCAGGTGTATGGTGAACATGTTGTAAAGCCACAAGTGGCATTAGCTGAGCGACTTTCTGAATTACTTCCGGTTGCATTGACCACATCTTATTTTACAAATTCAGGGGCTGAGGCTGTAGAAGGTGCCTTGAAGCTTGCACGGAAATACACAGGCCGGTATGAAATCATCGCATGTCGACATGCCTATCATGGGAGCACTGCAGGAGCAGAAAGTCTGCGGAGTGACCTGACTTATACTTCTTCCGCAATGCCTTTGGTGCCCGGTGTGCGACACATGCATTTCAATTCAATTGAAGATAGTAATGACATAACTGAAAGAACAGCTGCAGTCATCATCGAACCCATACAAGGTGAAGCTGGCGTGATCTTACCTTCTGAAGGTTACCTGAAAGCCATTCGATCAAGATGCGATAAGGTGGGTGCTCTGTTGATCTTTGATGAGATACAAACAGGCATGGGCCGTACCGGTACCATGTGGGCCTTCGAACAGGAAGATGTAATCCCGGATATTCTACTTCTAGCAAAAGCATTAGGCGGTGGATTGCCTCTGGGTGCTTTTATCTCAAGTGAAGAAATAATGAAAGTGCTTTCACATGATCCACCTCTGGGCCACATCACAACTTTCGGAGGAAATGCGTTAAGTTGCGCAGCAAGCCTTGCAGCTATAAATATAATTATTGATGAAAATCTACATCAACAGGCCAAAGAAAAAGGAAATAAAATCAGGCAAGCTTTACAAGCGCACCCTGCGATTCATGAAATCAGAAATCGCGGATTGCTGATGGCTGTGGAGCTTAAGAACTCAGATCAATTGCATGTGGCATTGAAAGCTTGTAGAGAAGAGGGTCTGCTGGTGGATTGGTTTTTATTTAATGACCGTTCCATTCGTATCGCCCCCCCATTGGTAATTAGTGAATCTGAAATAGAATTAATGTGCGGGAAATTGGCAAATGCTTTGCATGCAATGGACAACAGGCAATAAGCAAATAGGCTAATAGGCAATTGACAATGGGCAAATTTAATTCGTGTGAATTAGTGTTATTAATGGCAAAAAAGCATGGAGCAGGGGGCACGGGAGCAGGTAGAATCTAATTTGCGTTAATGCTTCGACCTGCTTTACTCATCCTGGTGCGACAGCTCAGCAACACTGCGAAAATTTGCGGCGAAAAAACGAGGAAACGAATATTATAATTCCTTCCTTAACCTCGCTACAGGGATATTAAGCTGCTCCCTATATTTTGCGACCGTACGACGAGCTATGCTATATCCTTTATTTTCAAGCATGAGGCGAAGCTTTTCATCAGAAAGTGGTTTGCGTTTGTGCTCTCCGGAAATAATCTCACCAAGAATTGATTTTACTTCCTGGGTGGAAACTTCATCACCTTCCGTATTCACAATTGATTCGGAGAAAAAATCTTTCAATCGTTTAGTACCAAATTCAGTCTGCACAAACTTGCTGCTGGCCACGCGTGACACAGTAGAAATATCAAGACTTGTCAATTCCGCAATGTCCCGAAGGATCATCGGTTTCAGCTTGGTCGAATCACCGGTCAGAAAAAATTCTTTTTGAAACTGCATGATGGCATACATGGTCTGCTTAAGTGTTTGCTGTCTCTGCTTGATCGCATCTATAAACCATTTAGCCGAATCAATTTTCTGCTTGATAAAAATTATGGCCTCTTTATTTTCCTTTTTAACCGTACGGGCCTCCCTTTTCGTTTGGTAAGCCTTCAGCATATCAACGTATTGATCATTGATCCTCAGATCAGGCGCATTCCGCAAATCCATTGTCAGATCAAGCTCCCCATCCCGATTGGTCACCATAAAATCAGGGATGATCGTTTGCGTCTGCGTATCAAACTGGCTGGTGTATCCACTCGCCGGTTTTGGATTTAATTTCAATATCTCATCAAGAGCCCCTTTCAGCTGAGATTCAGAGATTTCAAGCTGACGCTGAAGCCTTGAAAAATGCTTTTTCGAAAAGGATTCAAAATGTTTATTTAGAATCACCTGTGCCAGCTTAAGTGTCTGTACCAATTTGTCATCACTCCCATCTTCAGCTACATTCAGGCGTTGTTGCAATTGAATCATCAATGTCTCACGGAGATCACGCGCCCCTACACCAGGTGGATCAAACCGCTGTATCATCGCCAGTACCTCTACGACCTGTTTCTGAGCGACTTCGATATTGAAAGCAAATAGAATATCATCAATGAGAGACATGATATCCCGCCTGAGGTATCCGGTATCATCAATGCTTCCTATGATTTGCTGGGCAATGATGCGATGCACTTCTGAATCCAGGTTAAGCAGGCCCAATTGCTGATCCAGGTAGTCATGAAATGTGCTGGCTACAACGGCAGGTAAACTTTTCTCACGCTGTTCTCCAAGAGACTCGGTCGTGTGATAGCTTACCGGATCATCCTCAATGTAATCATTGAGATAATCGTCGAGCTCATAATCCTCATCCTTTTCTTTTTCGGCTGCATCATTTTTGTCATCCTGGGCATTTTCAGAAGTGGATTCATTGTAGTTATCTGGTTCTTCTAATGCCGGATTTGCTTCCAGCTCTTCCTTGATCCGTTGCTCTAATGAAACCGTGGGGATCTGAAGCAACTTCATCAGCTGAATCTGCTGTGGAGAAAGCTTTTGAAGCAGTTTCTGTGATAATTGTTGTCTGATCATATTGACACGAATCGTGCTATCGGCAAATATAGCACGCAAATTTCATATTATGAATATTTTTAATTTGAATATCGGGTTTTTTTATTTGTCCCGCTGTTCTCAACTATCTGCTATCTGCCCTTTGCCCTATGCTAATATCATAATGACTAATTTTGCAGCTCGATTTGAATTTTAAAGATCATCGTGAATACTAAACACCCGGACACACCTGATACACCTCCTATCCTGGAAGTGTTCAGGACAAAAAGCGAATTGCAAAAAATATTTTGGATTACCGGGATCTGGGTATTTTTTTCCATTTGCCAGTCGGTGTATGATTATTTAGTTCTGTTATCCATGAATGTTAATCTGAGTGGTTATGCATTCTGGACCGCCTTGATGTCAAACGCACTTGCTACTGCTGTTGCTGGAATTATAGGCGGAGCTATTTTGGTGGCGTACCTACAGAGATGGGTTCGTAACAACCCATATGGTCAGGCCATCGGATTTATTCTGATTGCCTTTACCCTTATTATTTGTTTCGTGACCATCCTGGCTTATCTCACCCGTGCTACCATCACGGGTGAAGAAACATTACAACAAAAGGACCTCATTTACCAGGTAGGTTATCATATCCGCAGCTTATCGTTTGCCAAGGATTATTTTTTATGGCTTTTTATTGTGCTTACTACGGTAGCCGGAATTCTCATCAATGATAAATATGGGCCCGGCAATCTCGGCAGCTTTTTTATGGGAAGATATTTCAGGCCTAAGAGAGAAGAACACATCTTTATGTTTCTTGACCTGAGGGCATCAACTTACATAGCACAGGTCCTTGGTGAACAACAGTATTTCAATTTTATTAAAGATGTCCTTCGCGATGTCACTCCTGTCATTCTTCGGCATAAAGGAAATATTTATCAATATGTTGGTGATGAAGTCACTGTAAGCTGGTGGATGAAACCCGGACTGAACAGACTAAATTGTATTCGTTGCCCTATTGAAGTGAGAAAGATATTCAATCACCGCTCATCCTATTACATGTCACAATATGGAGTGGTCCCGGATTTCAAGGCAGGCCTGCATTGCGGTCCGGTCATGGTAGGTGAGATCGGTGTGGTGAAACGTGATATTGCTTTTTCAGGTGAAGTCGTAGGAACAGCTGCACGAATTCAAAACCGTTGCAATCACCTGGAAGTAAATCTTCTTATTTCTCACGATCTCAAATTGCTGCTACCCTGGCAGGGATCAAATCTAAAGCCGCAACATAAGGGTGACCTATTGATCAAAGGCAAGATGGAGAATCTTCCCTTATACACTGTGATTTCAGATTGAGTCATAAAACGTGAATCGTCAAGCGTCAAGCGTGAATCGTCAAGCGTCAATTGTGTGTAAGCGGTCTACAAAAGTTAAAATTTGGAAAAAGATAAAATATTGGGTCACAAAAGTGTGCCCTCAATACACTAAGGATGATAATCATCTTCTCATCCTTAAATACCAAAAAATATGTTTTTACAATTAAATCACGCCAAAATGGACGTTTATGAATGTTCGCGAAAATTGGCTATAGCTTGTTATTCCC
>JBDSPM010000160.1:0-6908 GCA_039930325.1 Saprospiraceae bacterium | reverse complement strand
ATTTCGGAGAGAATGCTTTTTATGCTTCTTCCAAACCAGGGATCTCCTTCGTAGGCTTCATGAAGCTGTTTGCAGATGTGTTTAATTTGTTTCGACATAAGTCCCGGGTTTATTTATGTAACCCAATAGCCTCAAATTAAATAAAAAAGGGACAGCGATCAGGCTATCCCTTATTATATTTTTTCGCTTTTCTTTAAATGCAATCAATCACTTCAGGCAATGCCTTGATAATCCCCAAACTGCCAAATTCTCACATTGCCAAATTCTCATATTATCATCCCACAGCATCACTTTATGATGGCGGGACCTCGTTTCACTCGTCATTACTAAATTGGTTAAATTAATAGTCTTTATTAATACCTCTTTCTATAGCAGGTATTCCTTCTTCCATCCATTTTGGCATCGGTGCACCTTTTAAGTAATGATCAAAAAACTGCGACATCCGTATTTGAAAATCTTTCCTGTTCTGCCATTTCACAGGCCAGTGAGGCTCTCCACGGTAGTTCAGAAGCCAGGCTTTTTTGCCCATTCTCCTCAATGCACTATAGAATTCAATTCCCTGCTCGAATGGAACCGCCGAATCTTCATCATTGTGAAGAATGAGAAGTGGAGTAGTTATTTTATCGATTTGAAATAAAGCCGAATTCGAAATATACGCCTGCGGGTCCTCCCATAATGTTTTGCCAATTCTGCTTTGTTCTTTTTCATATTGAAACATTCTGCTCAATCCGGTTCCCCACCTGATCCCTACATAAGCACTCGTCATATTCACTACGGAAGCTCCGGCTTCTGCGCATTTAAAAAGATTTGAATGTGATACGATATAGGCTATTTGATATCCACCCCAGGAGTGCCCCTGAAGCCCAATATTCTCAGGATCCGCAATATGCTGGTCTATTAAAGAATGCACACCGGACAACACGATTTTAAGCGCACTTTCTCCGGGCATTCCGATTGCGTAATTTATATCGGGATTGAATATTACATAACCCCGGCTTGCATAGAATGCATAGTTTATAGTCGAGCGATGTGGCGCAGGAGCAGGATGGCTATGCAATTCATCTGATGATCGTTCATAAAAATTTACGATGGCAGGGTAGGAGTGCGTGTTGTCAAATCCTGCTGGCTTCACAAGTTGGCCAATATGCTGAATGCCGTTTTCATCCACCCAATGGTATAGCTCGACGCTTCCCCACTGATACTCCTCTTGCTGAGGATTTGCATTAGATATTTTTTCACTTGATTTAAAATTGTCTTTTGAAATGCGAATGTCAGAAAAGGTTGTAAAATTCTCTTTTTGAAAAATATACACATCCTCATTCCTGGCCTTTGTAACCTGCATTGAATATTTAAAAGGTGTCAGTTCCAGTGTGCTTATCGACTTTGTCATTGGAGCGAACCATGTGTAGCCCGATGATTTTGTTTTATCATCAGTGACCTGCAAAAGCCATAAGCTATCATCAGATAAATTTCGTTCTGCAGCATCGGTACGTATATAACGAAAAATGTATGACGAATCTCTTCCGTGAGTAAGCCGGACCGGTACCCTGGTGATGAGAGGTGACCAGTTCCAAAGATCATATCTGTCATACAAGATCAGACTTTTATCATCCACTGTCCATCCGGCAGAACCATAACTGTTTGGATTTCCGGGTGTATCATTGAGTTCGTCATAGAATCGCGGCAATCCGCTTGTGTTCAGAAATGAAAAAACACCTGTTGCTACCTGATACGTCCACCAGGTGCTGTCTTCTTCACTATACCCGTATGCAAATTTTCCTTCGGGTGACAATCGTGGTTGAGTAATGATGGACCTTTTTATCAGTGTGATTTCTCCGGTCTGAATATCAACGATGGCAAGATCTTTTTTTGCCTCACCGGTCCATGTGTTTTCAAGCTGATATGGTTTGTCTGTATAAACTATAGCAAATCTCGAATTACTCTCACGATTAAGAATGGAGGATTCCCAATCGAGGTTACTAATTGCAGTTTGTTTTTTTGTTGTTGTGTCAAATACATACTGATAGCTTCTTTTCTCTTCAGTTGGTTTGTTTATATTTTGGACCGGATAAATAACCGGATCATCTGTTCTCCAGACTTCCACGTCCACCCTTTCATCCTCGAGTAAAGTAGTGTCTTTGATTGCAGGGATCAGTGCTCTTCCGTAAAATAAATAGCGGCCATTATCACTCCATTTCGGAACTGCATCCTGGCTGACCAGGGGTAATGTGCTGTCGTTTTTTTGCGCAATGGATACAGCAGAATCCCGGCTAAAATCATAATAAAATAATTGCCACGGTTTGATCTGAGTTTTCGCAGTGTCGGTATTTCCTAAAAAAGCGATCTGATTTCCATCCGGAGAGATGGACAATTTTGAATATTCGCCTTTTTCTTTTTTTATGAATTGCCATTGATGATTTTTCCATAAATAAACTCCACCTGAATGCAGTGAATCCACCTTCTCAGTTACGGCCACCAGGACAGGCGCTTTATCGGCCCAATCAAATTCCTTTACATTTTTTATAGTGTCTTCTCCGCCTGTTGACAATTGTCTTACAATAAGATGAACAGCATCTTTTTTGATTTTATTTGACTTAAGGGTATCAGCTTTAATGGCTTCCTTTTTGATTGTGTAAGCTATAAAGTCACCTAGCTTAGTAGGAGATTTATAATTTGTCACGTAAGGAAAAAGGGTCTTTAGATTGCTGACTTTATCATACATAAACAATGTATCGCAAGGCCATTTCGTCTTTTCAATTTTTTTTCGTTCCAGGTTTCGCAGACTATCCCGGTGAGGAGTTATGATACCATAGATAAACTTTCCATCATAGTCAATGTTTGACTTACTTACGCGTTCTGCCTCGAAAGATGTGTTATCATTGTTGTCATGAATTATTAGTTTCGGATCGCCTTCACCGGGAACAAGGCGATATGTTGTCAAAACACCATCGGCAGATAATTGAATATCCTGAATAGTCTTCCAGGTAAGAAAATCAGTATGATCAAGAATCTTACGCTTTGAATTCTGCGAATATACAGGATGCAGGGAGGCCATAAAGGCCAGCAATAAATAGAAAGAAATCCTCATGATGAATGTATCCAAAGCGGATGTAAATAAAGTGAATTGATTTATTGAAATTTGTAGTGCAAAATAGAAAGAATTGGAACTATGATACGAATAGCTATGATTGCCCATGATGGAAAGAAAGCCGATATGGTTTCTTTTGTGTTGAAGAATAAAGAGCTCTTTAAAACAGCTGAATTATTTGCTACCTCCACCACGGGTATTTTCCTGGAGAAAGCAGGTTTTAAAGTGACCAAATTTTTATCCGGGCCTGTTGGAGGGGATGCTCAGATAGCGGCAAAAGTGGCAACCGGTGAGCTGGACTTTGTTTTTTTCTTCAGAGATCCCCTGTACCGGCATCCACATGAGCCTGATGTTCAGATGCTTATGCGGATGTGTGACGTGCACAATATTCCTTTGGCTACGAATCCGGCAGCGGCAGAATTTCTTCTAAAAGGCATGATAGCGGATGAAGACACCGATATATGACCGATGAGGATTTTAAGGAAATTTCAGGCTCCCTGCCCAAAGAACCCGGTGTTTACCGGTTTCTTAGTTCCGAAGGAAAAGTCATTTATGTAGGCAAGGCCAAAAATCTCCGCAGCCGGCTTTCTTCTTATTTCGGAGAAAAAAAGCAGCAATACTTCAAGACAATCACCATGGTGAAGAATGCTCATCATGTGGAGTACACCATTGTCGAAAGTGAGCAGGATGCCCTATTACTGGAAAATACGCTCATAAAGCAAATTCAACCGCGATATAACGTCCTTTTGAAAGATGACAAATCCTATTCTTTTATTTGCATCAAGAATGAACGGTTTCCGCGTGTATTCCTGACGAGAAAAGTAATCCGGGATGGTTCCACTTATTTTGGTCCATATACTTCAAAAGCAAGGGTTAAAGAAATTCTTGAAATTGTAAAAAAGCTTTTTCCATTACGGACATGTGCACTTAATCTAAATCCTCAGCCGATTGCTGCAGGTAAGTATAAAGTTTGCCTGGAGTATCATATAAAAAATTGTCTGGGACCTTGTGAAGGCCTGGAAACTGAAGAAACCTATAACACGCGCATCGAGCAGATTCGCAACATTCTAAAAGGCCATTTCAGGGAAGTGATCTCCCATCTTAAATCCCGGATGGACCGTCTTGCAATGGATATGGAATTCGAAAAGGCGCAGCAGATCAAGGAAAAATTAAATTTATTCGAGGATTACCAGGCCCGCTCGACTGTTGTGAGTCATATGGAAAGGGATCTTGATGTATTTAGCATAGCTACGGATGAAACGCATGCCTATGTCAATTATCTGAAAGTTGTACAAGGGGCTGTCATCAATGGCTATACACAGGAATTGCAAAAAAATCTGGATGAAGATGAAACTCAACTTTTATCCTATACGATTGAACGTTTGCGTGAAAAATTTAACAGCATCACGGAAGAGATTGTAGTTCCGTTGAAAGTGAAGCTGGTAGACCAGGGAATAATACAAACCGTACCTCAACGAGGAGAGAAAAAGGAACTATTGGATCTCTCGTTGAAGAATGTTCGCTATTTCCTGTTGCAGAAGCAGAAAGAAAAAATGAATAATATCAAGCAGACGCCTTCAGAAAGAATATTGGGCAAGTTGCAAGCGGATCTGAGGATGAAGGAAATACCGATGCATATTGAGTGTTTTGACAATAGTAATTTCCAGGGCACGAGTCCTGTGGCTTCATGTGTTGTATTTAGAAATGCAAGACCTGCGAAAAGGGATTACAGGCATTTTCATATAAAGACAGTCGAGGGTCCTGATGATTTTGCGTCGATGCGGGAGATTGTAGAGCGCAGGTATAAACGGATGCTTGATGAAAATCAAAAACTGCCTGAGCTGGTGGTGATTGATGGAGGGAAAGGACAATTAAGTGCAGCGATGGAGGCGATTGCAATATTGGGGATACGAGATAAGATGACAGTTATTGGGATTGCAAAGCGTCTTGAGGAGATTTATTTTCCCGGCGATTCAATACCGCTGTACATTGATAAAAAGTCCGAATCATTACGATTGATCCAACAGATCCGGAATGAGGCGCATCGGTTTGCGATCACATTTCATCGGAACACGAGGAGTAAAAATTTTACGAATTCAGAACTTCTGGCGATTAAAGGAATAGGAGAGAAAACGGCGGAAAAATTATTAAAGCATTTTGGTTCGGTGAAGAAATTGAAGGAAGCGACAGAGGATGAGATTGTAAAGGTGGTGGGTATGGCTGCGGCCAGGAAAATTGTATTTAAGGCTGACGAAACTGGTGATCCTAACAATTAGCTCCAGAGGAGCGTCATGTCTGTAACAAACGATAAATAAAAATATCTCTAGCCCCAGCGGGGCGACATGTAGCCGTGAGGTGATGGACTCTTTTCCTATTAGCTCCAGCGGAGTGTCACATTAACTCAGCAGCAAAATCTAAGTCTTCTTTTATCTCCGAAAACACCCGAACGCCAAATATCGAACTTTGTTACATGCACATATTGAGAATTGATCTTAATTTTTCTTATTTAATGCTTCGACCATCCTTTCGCATCCTTGGGCTACAGCTTAGCTACTGTCTGCGTCCTATTTTTGAAGTGAGCAAGTCAAAGTCATGTTCGAGGTCGAAGACACTCGAACGTCAGATCTTGGATAAATGTAGATTTCGATTTACGATGGTTGGTGAGCTGTAGCACAAGGATGAGTTAAAGCAAGTCGAACTATACGATTTACGATTGCCCATTGCTCGTTGCCCATTGCTTATTGTCAATTGCCCATTGACTTTTCACTCTGGTTGCTGAGCTGTAGCACAAGGATGAGTTAAGCCAGTCGAAGCACACTCTTCACTTACTTCGTTCCCAAACTCACCGCATCTTCATCCACCGCATGCCGCAATTGCATTCCCATTTCAAGGAGCTGATCCGCACCTACATATCCTTCATGTCGCATCATAACTTTTCCTTTTCCATCCACAAAAATGAAGGTCGGATATGAAGTCACACCATACATATCAGTTAATTCCGGGCCTGGAGAAACACCTCCGGCATTTACTTTATAATTGATAAAATTTTCATTAAAGTAGCTGGCTAAGACGCCCTGAGTAAATACAGATTCATCCATCCGCTTACAGTTTGCGATCCACGGTGCATAAAAATCCAGAAAAACCGGTTTCTCCATTTTATCCGCAAAAGCAAGTAAATACCCCAGGTTAGGACTTTCTGCAAATTGCATTTCCCTCGAACAAGAAGCTGGACGGACTACAATCGGATTGTAATACGCAGGTGCGCACGCACTTACCAGGCAAATAAAAAACAGGGAGAGAGTAGAGTAGGTAAACCACTTCATAGGTTGATTTTATGAGTAAGCGTTCAACCTTATGTTGCAAAACATATGCCAAAAAATGCTAATATGACAAACTCTCCGGATCCATCAACGCTCCCATGGCAATAAAATAGGGATTCAAAAGATCAAGTTTATTGTAAATCAATGGGCTAAAATTTTCTGATTGAATCACACTTCCACCAGCTTCTTCCAACACACATTGTGCAGCCGCAGTATCCCATTCCATTGTCGGACCAAATCGGGGATAAAAATGAGCAAGCCCATCTGCTATTAATAAAAACTTCAGTGAGCTGCCTACAGAAATAATTTGAGGTTGATTTAAACTTGAAATGATTTGCTCTGTCCTGGGATCCCTGTGACTTCTTGAGGCAACCACCTGAATCCCTTCATCCATCAGGTAGAAGGGCTTTGTTCGAAGTTCAGTTTTCTCATTCAAAGCATTAATTCGAAAAGCACCCTTGTTTTTTTCAGCCATATAAGCAAGACCTGTACAAGGGACA
>JBDSPM010000159.1:0-3494 GCA_039930325.1 Saprospiraceae bacterium | reverse complement strand
ATGACCGGTCATTCCTGTTGCAAGATGCAGCCATGTACTGTCAAATGTAGATTGGTACAATGAAATAAAAGCCTGGATCACATTCGCATAATCATCCAGGAATCCATTGATGGTTGATTTTCCATTCTTATAATTTCTATCCAACCTGTAATCATCCCTGATCATTTCCTTTTTTAGGAAGTGCGCATTCCTCAAAGCGCGATCCAGGTATTTCGTATCACCAGTGACACGATAGGCATCCACATATCCCTGCAGCATCAGGCCATTCCAGGAAGCAAGAACCTTATCATCTAAAGAAGGTGAAACTCTTTTTTTTCTTTCTTCCAAAAGCACCTTATTGATTTTTGCACGCGAAGAATAAAATTCATCCAGGGTGACATTATATTGCTTTGCCACATCCACAGCAGGCCTGTGACGGTTAAGAATATTTTTTCCATCCTCCCAGTTTCCATTTGGCCTGATATCATAATACGCGAAAAATAAATTGCGATCGTTTTCTTCAGGAATTAATTTCTTTAATTCATCTGCGGTCCATACATAATATTTACCTTCTTCCTTTTCACTATCAGCATCGTACGAGCTGTAAAAGCCGCCCGATGCTTCACTCCAGTTGTGATCTACAAAGTCCAATGTTTGTTTCACCACGTCCAAATATTCCGGCTTACCTGTCCATGCATAGCCCTGCGCATACAAGGATACCAACTGGCCATTGTCATAAAGCATTTTTTCAAAATGAGGCACCAGCCATAATGCATCTGTTGAATACCGTGCGAAGCCACCTTCCAGCTGATCATATATGCCACCCATCATCATTTTATCAAGGGTAGTCTTCACTACATCAGCTGCTTCTTTTGAATTATTTCGCCATGCATAATGCATCAGGTACTGCCAGTTATTCGGCATAGGAAATTTTGGCGCGCCACGTCGTCCACCCATTTGCGCATCCATACGACTAATGAAGAGCTTACTGATATCATTGATATCTTTTTGGTTGATGATGTTATCTTCTGCAGGCACTATCCCGTCAAGGCCATGATCTCTTACCCCCTTCACAAGCTGTGCTGCGTATTCCTGTAGCTTTTGAGGCTCCTCAGCATACGTCTTTCGAAAATATTCCAGCACATCCATCCACTTTCCTTTTGGAAAATAAGTGCCTGCCCAAACAGGCCTTCCATCAGGAAGCGCAAATGAATTCAATGGCCAACCGCAATTCACACCTGAAGAAAGTTGGCAGGCTGTCATGTATACATCATCGATATCAGGCCGTTCTTCACGGTCAACTTTAATGCATATAAAATTTGCATTCATCACGGCAGCTACCGCAGTATCCTCAAAGGATTCATGTTCCATCACATGGCACCAGTGACAAGATGAATACCCAATGCTGATCAGCAACAGTTTATTTTCATCTTTCGCTTTTTGCAGGGCTTCATCATTCCATGCGTACCAATCTACCGGGTTGTGAGCATGCTGCAGTAGGTAAGGACTGGTTTCATGAATCAGATGATTCGTATGTTGATCATGCATTTTTGGTGACTGGGATTGGCAACAGTTGAACAGGAAAATGGCCGTAATCATTAAAGTGAGTTGAGACTCCGACATGTATGTTTTTTATATGGATTTACGTCTGCAATTTAAGGTTTTAGTGCCTTCTAAGCTATGGATTAGGATTTGGAAGAAATAAGCCATTGATTGTTTAGAGTTGCTGAAAAATTTAATGCCTTTCACTCCGTCAATAGCTACCACTAAAATTGTTTTGGTAAATTATCTTAAAATTTTGAAACTTTGTACGGTAACAAAACGTACTTATTTTGAGATTGTACGCTTATAATACGTACATTTGAATTTCTTTTTTTAAAATACATAATGATATGAAAACCGGAGCTACCGCGAGATTTGATACCAGGCTTACAAAGGAACAGAAATCCCTATTTCAACACGCGGCCAGCCTGAAGGGTCAAACTTTATCCGAATTTGTCATTAGTTCGGCTCACGAAAGTGCTAAAGCCATTATTGAAGAGCATTCTTTTTTGCTCCAATCAAAGGAAGACCAAGCCATTTTTTTTGAGATTTTAATGAACCCTCCTGAGCCAAATGAGAATCTCAAAAGAGCTGCCCAATGGTACAAAGAAGCATTCCGAAAGGGATGAAGTATCCAATCACTCAACTAAACTCCATACATCAGAAGAATTCGTTTTCTTGCGGCAAAGAATCTCTTGATCATTATATCCAAAAACAAGCATCTCAGGATGTAGCTAAAGGGCTGTCCGTTTGTTACATCTTACCAGATGAATTTAATTTAATAATAGGTTATTACACGCTGTCCACATTGAGTATTTCGCGAGAAGAGATTCCAGAAGATATAAAGAAAAAAATTCCAGGATCTTATAATGCACCGGCTATTTTAATAGGGAGACTTGCAGTAAATAAATCTCACCATCGTCAGGGTATTGGAGAATTAATTCTATTTGATGCTTTGAAAAGGAGTTTTGAATCATCCCTCAAAATTGGCTCCATGGCTGTGGCAGTCGACCCAATTGATGAAGAGGCCATAAAGTTTTATGCAAGATATGGATTCATTCTTTTACCCAAGAGTGGTAAAATGTTCCTCTCCATGAAAAGTATTTATAAAATACTTTCACAAGCTGGTTACATAGAATCGTAGAAAAAAAGGTTAACCCGTTTCCCGGTTTTCCCGTTTATTTGGTTTCCCTGTTAACCCTTTTTCCATTTTAACCTGTTAACCCGTTTCGCTTTTAACCCTTTTAACTCTTAAACCCTACTTTTGCCAGCTATATGCCGCAAAGACAAGAATCTGACAGGATAGTAATGAAATTTGGAGGAACCTCTGTAGGAAGTGCAGATCGTATCCACCAATTGATTGAGATTGTAAAAAAACGTTCACAGGAAGCCCCTCTTGTGGTAGTGGTTTCTGCCATGTCAGGTATAACTAATCTCCTTGAAGAAGCCTGTACACGAGCAGCTGCGAAAAATGAATCATTTCACTCAACGCTGGATATGATTATTCGACGTCATGAGGAATGCATTGCATCTTTCCCTTTCACAGCAGCGGATTCATCTGAAATCATCAATCAGATCCGGGAGCCGCTAAACCGACTCGGAATTATTTGTCGCGGCCTTAGCCAGGTGGGAGATCTAACGAAGAAGACCAAGGCGCATATTATGAGCTTTGGAGAATTATTATCCTCCAGGATCATTTGCGCTGCCATGGAAAGTTCAGAAGTGCATGCAACCTATATTGACAGCAGGGATTTAATCGTCACGAATGACCAATACCTGGCTGCGAGGGTTGATTTTGAAGAAACGAATAATAGAATTACGCAAGCTATTGATCCTGAGAATAGGATATATGTTGTACCAGGATATGTTGCCAGGAGTGATGCTGGCGAAAGCACAACACTGGGTCGTGGCGGATCAGATTATACTGCAGCTATTTTTGCCGGCGCACTGGATGCAAAGCGACTTGAGATTTG
>JBDSPM010000158.1:0-4514 GCA_039930325.1 Saprospiraceae bacterium | reverse complement strand
AACAGTTTCATCCATTACCTTTAGCAAACTATGGCTGAAGATATAAGTTCGTTTCAATATCAGATAAAAACAGGAATCCCTGCTGACCTGCCGGTATTCAATGGTCGTGATGATTCTATTCAACATGCGCCGGTGCGAAATATTCAGAGTCTCACCAGCGAAGATAAAAAACTAGCCCTTCGAAATGCATTACGATATTTTCCGGCAGCGGCTCATGAGATACTGGCTGCAGAATTTGCGCTAGAGCTTGATGTGTATGGCCGCATTTATATGTACAGGTACAGACCTTCTTACGAGATGTTTTCAAGGTCCATTAATCACTATCCTGCTAAAATTCCACAGGCCGCTGCAATCATGCTCATGATACAGAATAACCTGGATCCTTTGGTAGCTAAGTATCCGCATGAACTGATTACATATGGAGGAAATGGGGCTGTGTTTCAAAACTGGGCTCAATATCTTTTAACGATGCGATACCTGAGTGAGATGGGTCAGGAGCAGACGCTCGTACTTTATTCCGGCCATCCAATGGGTTTATTTCCTTCACATTCATTTTCGCCAAGAGTGGTGGTAACTAATGGAATGATGGTACCGAATTATAGCTCGAAAGAAGAATGGAACAAATACAATGCAATAGGTGTCACACAATATGGTCAGATGACCGCCGGATCATTTATGTACATAGGTCCCCAGGGAATTGTCCATGGTACGACGATCACCTTGCTCAATGCCTGCAGGTTAAAAGGTTTGGGAGATGATCTGAGGGGAAAGGCATTTGTAACATCGGGATTAGGCGGTATGTCAGGAGCTCAGGCAAGAGCTATGCTGATCACAGGATCTACAGGTATCATAGCTGAAGTAGATGGTGATGCCATAAATCAACGAATAGCTGATCAGTATATCAGGAAGGAGGATGTTTTCTCCGATGTCACTGAGTTGTTACAACAGTTCCAACTAGCCAAAACATCTGGTGAATCAAAATGCTTTGTTTACCATGGAAATATTGTTGAATTGTGGGAAGCCCTTGTTGAAAAATTTATTCATATCGAATTAGGTTCTGATCAGACGTCATGTCACAATGTAGCTCAAATGGGTTATTGCCCTGTAGGATATACTTTCGATGAAGCGAAAAAATTATTGCAGCAGGATCAGCCGGCTTTTATTGAAGCCATCAGGGATACCTTGCACAGGCACATCCATGCGATTAATATTCTTACTGCACGGGGCATGTATTTCTGGGATTATGGAAATGCTTTTTTGTTCGAAGCTGCCAAAGCAGGAGCGGATGTGAAGGATGAAAACAAGCCTTCCGGTTTCAGATATGCATCCTATGTTGAGGATATCATGGGACCTCTTTGTTTTGATTTTGGATTTGGCCCATTTCGATGGGTATGTACGTCAGGCTTGATTGAAGATTTGGATGCGACTGATAGCATAGCCGCTGAGACGATACGGGATATCCTTATTGACTGCGCAGCTGAAGTGAAAGGTCAATGGAATGACAACCTGCGATGGATTGAAAATGCAAAGAGGGATCTACCTCCTGTAGGGAGTAAATCAAGAATCCTGTACGCGGATGCTGAAGGAAGAATTGAAATCGCCAGCAGATTTAATAAAGCGATACGTGATGGAAAACTAAAAGGGCCTGTGGTGTTAGGCCGTGATCATCATGATGTCAGCGGAACGGATTCTCCCTGGCGTGAGACGGCCAATATTTACGATGGATCGAAATATACGGCTGACATGGCTATTCAAAATGTGATCGGTGATGCTATGCGCGGGGCTACATGGGTGAGTATACACAATGGTGGCGGAACCGGTTGGGGTGAGGCGATCAATGGTGGATTTGGAATGGTGCTCGATGGATCAGAAGCAAGTGATTTGGCATTGAAATCAATGTTATTCTGGGATGTCAACAATGGAATAGCCAGGAGAGCCTGGGCGAGGAATCCAAATGCAATGTCGACTGCGGTGGAAGCGATGAAGAAAGAAGCTAATTTAGAAATTACAATACCGAATATGGTGGAAAATGGGTTGTTAGAGAGATTTTTCAAATAAGGAAAAAAGCAGAGAGCATGGGGCAGGGAGCATGGGGCAGCTTGGCATCTGGCATCATTTTGCGATAATTATTGTAGGGTCCATTACTTAATTAATGTTAAATCACCTTTTCGAAGAAACTTGGTGCCATTGGCCATTGTAAATTTTATAAGATATACGTACGTCCCAGGGTTGGCAGATCCGATGGGTGTAGATCCATCCCACAATATGACTCTGCCTTCATTGGATAAGTTCGCTTTTTCACTTATAATATTACCCCAACGATCAAAAATAATTGCAAGATCAATAGACGTAATATTGAACGGATTTGAAGAGATTTCAAAAAAATCATTGACCTGGTCATTGTTGGGAGAAAATATATTCGGGATAAAGAGTACAAGGTCATTATCAATACGGATCGTAACTGAATCCATGTCTGTACAACCTGCTTCAGTTTCTGCAGTGATCACATAGGTCTGTTCATCCAATGGTCTGGCCAAAGGAGACAGGCAGTTAGGACAATCCAATCCTTCAGGTGGCTTCCATGTTGATATCCATACGGGCAGGTTGGATATGGTCTGCAACAAAATAGAATGTCCAATTACAATCGTGGTATCCTGTATGGTATGAATATTCAATGGGGGACCATCCGGAACGATTATTTCCTCTTTATCAAAGCATCCGTTTTCATCCAATATCCATGCGGTAAACGAGCCTGCTTTTACTAAAAAGGAAGTTGAGGGCGATGGAATAATACTATCATTAATCTGGAATGTAAAAGGAGGCCTTGAGCCTGAAACTGACTTTAGAGAAATAGAACCGTCATCCGCACCTTGGCATGATGGTGGTGTAATGGTAAAATCTGCTATGATCGGAGGATCAGGAACGACTACAAGATCAAGTGTCACTATGCTGTCACACCCATAGGATGCGGTCAGATGTGCCACGTATATCCCGGTTTGTCCATACGCTATGCCATCAAAATTAAAGGTCTGCCCTTCACAAATGGTTTTTTCAATCAAAACTTCCACCGGCACGTATTCCACCTTAATGGAATCCGAAACGATCCTGCATTTCAAATTTGTGAGATTTGAAATTGTAGAACCGTATAAGTATCTGAAATAATAAATTCCTCCTGAAGACAAATTGATCTGATATATGGTATCAGTTGCGGAAACAATGTCCTTCCATACTTTTCCTGTATCCATGCTGATCTGCCACTGAATGGCACCTGTGTCAGCGCTGATTACTGCGGAAAGAACAGGTAATAAAGAATTCTCACAAATTTGTCCTGTTGATAAAACCGAAATGAAAGACACCGGGCCACAGGCACGAAAGCTAATGTTGTCAATCGCAAGATCATTTCCCAGGCCACCAGGTGCATTGTTGCGAAGCGTTAACTTCAACGAATCCTGACCTGGTCCGGATGTAAAAGTAAAACCGTATGTATGCCAGATTTCATCTTGTGGAATCGCGCCTGTGGTATACAATACTGCATCATCAATCAAAAAACTGACATCCGGTAAAATATGACCCGGAATTCCGGTAGAAATAAGATTGATGATGTCAGCAGAAAATTCGTACAAGGTATTTTCACAAACATTGTCAATGGATTGTTCATAGAAAACTCCCGGCGTAGAAGTGGCGTTTATCACCATCATATATCCATTTGGATCAGGACTATTATCACCGATACGGATCCATGTGGGAAATGACATGGGCCATTTAGTCATATCGTTGGTCAGCGTATACTCACCATTAGTTGGTGGAACCTGAGTTGTATAGACGAATCCGGGAGCGAGATTAGGATTTGTTGGAAATATATTCGCATTCCCTCTGCCAAAATCTCCTGAACTAAAAATATTTTCACCCAGACTACCCTTACAAAGTGATGTCTGCGCGGACATGCTCTGACAGAGCAGGAATATACTTAGGAGTCTGATTAAATAGGTTGCTATTCTGTCTTGTCCTGCGGCTCTCATATCTTCAATAATAGGTAAATATTCAAAAATGGATTTTTTGCCTTCTAAGACAGGCGGATGTGCTCTTATCATCACGCATATCCAAGCTTAAACAGATCCGTACCTTTTGAAACAAAATAAAAATGAAAATGATTATAAATACGAATAGGTGATCGTGTGACCTATTCCTTAAGTCACCAGGGTATTGAGGGTTCCTAAGCCTTAGCCATAGCCTCTACTTAACAAGCGTCACATCTCCTTTGCTAAATCTTTGCGTGCCATCTGCTAAAGTAAATTTAATCATGTAAACATAGACCCCTGGATTAGCAGGGCCGGCGGGAGTCAGTCCATCCCACAATATTAATTTTCCTTCATTGAACAAATTTGCTTTTTCGCGCATGATGCCACCCCAGCGATCAAAAATAATCGCGAGGTCAATGGACTTCACATTGAAAGGATCGGATGAAATTTCAAAGAAGTCATTGATCTGATCATTGTTGGGTGAAAAAACATTTG
>JBDSPM010000157.1:0-3906 GCA_039930325.1 Saprospiraceae bacterium | reverse complement strand
ATTGATTGTAGGACAACACACCTATAATGAGGAGAAGCATTCCCGTTCCAATAAAATATAACGGATTCCTACCATTTATCCATCCAATTTTTCGTATAGCTTCCATTTTTACCAACCATTGCATTATTCCCATACCAAGAAGCAAAAGTGCTAACCAAACCCATTCACCTGGCCTGAACATAGCCATGATATTGTCATACCAATCAATTAAGAAAAATGAATTGACCGGAATTACTGCATTTTCAATTTTTACTCTTTCTTTTTTAATAGCCTCCTGTATAGTACGATCACCCGGTCTCCATTTAGCAGCTCTTTCATAGGCAAGGATTGCTTCAGGTATATGTCCCAGGATTGATTCAGCATTGCCTATATCAAAAAATAAATTAGCATCTGTATTTCCTGATGCAGCCAGGCCATACCAGATACCAAGTGCTTCGGCATACTTCCCTTCAGTATAAAGTGCAGAAGCTGCTTCATTCAACTTTGCGGTATTGCTGGAAGCAAAGCTTGAAATGTTTAAAGCAGTACAAAAGATGAATATCAGAATTGATTTCATCTCAAAAGATCAGTTACGTTATGGGGCCTTTCCTCTTCACGCCATTGAAACCCTTCAAGACGCAGCTTATCATGATCTGCATCAGACATAGGAAGCATCGTAGACGAGTTATCACCATAATACTTGAGTATTTTGATTTTGCCTGCATTAAATTCGAAATACATCTTGCTGCAAATAGTTTGGTTGACACCAATGTAAGCGGACTGTTCATCTTTTGTATAATAAATGGATTCCGCATTGCCCGTTACCCACATCTGCTTTATTGCGCTGCTGTCAAAATCGGCAACGATCTTTTTGCCCTTGATCTGGTCATAATAGGTCTTCAGTTCTTCAGAAACAATCATGGCTTTCCTGGAAAGGATGATATCTTTAATCTGGTTATTCCGGAGGTGCATTTGAATAGTGTCTGCGCTGAATTGTGTCGTATCTGACCATAACACAGGATGGCCATAAAATGTAAACAGGCTGTCCTGTTCCTGGAATACAAGGGAATCCGTCGCGCCTTGCATATTGGATTTAAAAATTCTTACATCATGATATGCCCTGATCATTCTCATTGAATCGGACGAATGCAACGTATCCCTGAGTGTCCACATATTTAAAGTATCGGCGGCAATGAAGAGTGTATCACCATCCATTAATGTATAAAAACGGGGCCTGAGCTCACCGTATGCAAGCATGTAAGTTTTCTCTCTTGAATCGATATGCTCGCTGATGATTCCTACATTCCTGCTGGTATCGCGCCAATGGACATTCCCTGAAGCATGGCCAATTCCAGTGATCTGATCATAGTCAAACTGTTCAAATCTAAGAATCTGTGCACCATCCACAATTTCACCAGCACCTTTCGTGGAAACCTTATTTGTTTTTTCATTATAAAAAATCTCTGTACTGTATATTCTTCTCGTGCTGTCTGCATAATGTGCCGGAGAACCTATAATCCACGTCTCACCCGTATTCTCAAGATAACGGAGATGGTCTCCATCGATCCGGCGATCTTTTTCTTCAACAAGAACATGCCCGGCCATAGTAATTTCACCTTCTCTGGAAAAATAGCGTATTGTATCAGCAGTAGCTTTCTTCTCGTTGCCTGCATATTGAGCATTGCGGTTAAATTCAGCGATTTCAGATTTTAAATCATAGAATCCGGATTCACAATAGATCTTTGCTGCTTTTGTATAAATATTGGTAGGTCCTGTAAATAAAACTCTTGAAATGGATGCGAGATAAGTCATGGAATCAGAGGCAATATTAAATTTCGGATGCAATACCACGACACTGTCCTTAAAAACTACTTTTTCTTCCCGGGCCAGGTAAAGACCTTTTTTAGAGGTTACCTGCATATCACCATCGATCAGGGTTCCTCCATTGTGATATTCACCGTATCGATCAGCCAGGTGATAAGTCAGATCATCAGTCCATAATTGCTTAGTACCTTGCTGAAGCACCACTTCACCGATGAGCTCGGCAATGTCCGTTTCTTTAGAATAAAAAAGGGTATCCGTAAAAACATGTAGTGAATCGCCTTGCTGGATGACTACATTCCCGTATGCATTTATCCTTTTATCTGCAAAGATTACGGCTGAATCCGCATATATATTGGTGCTATCAATTCTGAGCTGCAAGCCTTCCGAAATCCATTTAACGGATTCAAAGCCTTCTCTGTCTTCGATCAGCTTGCCAAAATGATCAATAATGATAAGTTTCTTGCCCGAAGTGTCACGGGAAAGCGTTTTAGATTGGCCCATCACCATCGCTGGCAGCAAAAAGAACAAATGGAAGATCAGGGCTTTTATTCTCATAAGACCACATTACAGCTGGTAAGGTGATGTCTAAACGAAACTATCCTTCCTCCTGTTGCAAAATCATATCTGCAAGTTCTTCGCCAATCAGGCTGGCCAGGGCGATCCCCATACCCGATAAACGGACACCAACATACATACGGGAAGACACAGGCTTAATGATAGGTGACTTCATGGTCCCGATGCCAATAATCCCACTCCACTGAAATTCGATTTTACCCATTTCCCGGGACGTCAGGTGTGTATACAAAAACTCTTCAAGGGCTGACACAATTAAAGGGTTGGATCCGAATTGATCCGTTTCTTCATTGATCAAATCTTTATTTCGCCCACCGCCCAAAAGGATGCGATTGCCAATATTTCTAAAATAATAATATCCTTTGTCAAAATGATAGCATCCCTTCCACTTGAGGCCTTCTATCGGCCCAGTAACCAGAACATGATTCCTCGCGCCGTGCACATCAATATCAGGAAGCAGACGTTGCGCAAAAGCATTGATAGTGACCACAACTTTATCCGCTTTAACGGGTATAGCTAATTTATTATTCAAAAACACACCTTCACTTGTCTCTTCAATGGCCTCTACGTCTAAACCAGTCCATAACTTTCCACCCAACGCCAGGTACAAATACTTCAGATGTTCCATCATACATCCCGGATGCAACTGTCCTTCATGCGGATTGAAAATAGCATGTGTGAATCCTTTTATTCCTTCAGGAATCTCGATAGGCCTGAATACATCCTCATATTCAATTGCATCCTTTAGTATTTTATTCAGATACGGCAGGGACTCAGCGATCTGTTCGAATTCATCTTTATGATAGAGTTCATAACCACCATTCACTTCAAACTGAGCAGTGGATAGATTGATCCTGGATTTCAATTTTTGTAATCCCTTCCATCTTTTGCTGATCAGGGAAACCGATGCCTGCTCTCCCATGGTCCTGATGTCGTCCAGTATTTCTGAAGGGCTACCGAAACTGGCGAAACCTGCATTGCGTGTACTGGCACCCAAAGGAATGAACCACCTGTCTATCACTAATACTTTTGTATGCGGACGACGTTCAAGAATTGAAATACCGGTACTCAGCCCCGTAATACCGCCTCCAATGATGCAGACATCCCAATGGGTATGATATGCCTCATATTCCCAAATGCTAAAATCCTGCTTCATACGAAAGAGATCGCTTCGTTCCTTATGTTTCGGTTCTGATGGAGTGCTGGTTATCGTAGACGATCCATGGATTTGACCAGTTTGTCATCTTTTCGAATATAATAATTTGCAATCGCAGCACATAAAATTGCAACGATGGGCACAAACATACCTGCCTTATCGGACACATGTACTGAAGGATCTATAGCGGCCGATTCTTTTGTAAAAAGAAGAAATGCAATAGCAGGCAAGAGGATGGCAATGACAATGATGATATAACCCAGCTTAAGCTGAAGTTTACGATTTTTAAACATAAATATGGACACCAGGGCAATGACAGCTCCAAGAATGGTCAGGGCGATTAAAGCGGGGTGATCTTTAATATCGTACACCTG
>JBDSPM010000156.1:0-11037 GCA_039930325.1 Saprospiraceae bacterium | reverse complement strand
ACAAGTTCTTTGGCAGATTGGGAAGCTTTACGCCGATACATATTTAGACACACCTTCAGCGAAGTTGAGTCATGTAAAAGCCATACTATTTATTGACCGGATGGATTTTGCTTATGCTTTAGCCGATGTGGTGATAGCCAGGGCAGGTGCCATTACGATCAGTGAACTTGCATTGACAGGAAAACCTGTGATCCTGGTTCCATCACCTTATGTGACAGCAGATCATCAGACACACAATGCGAAGTCGCTGGCGAAATTGGGTGCAGCAGTTTTAATAAAAGATGGAGACGCTCCGCAAAAAGCATTTCCTGAAGCGCTCAGAATGCTCGAACATCCTGAAGAATTACAAAAGCTTGAATATGAAATTATGAAGCTGGCGAAACAAAATGCGGCAGATGATATTGCAGACATCATCATTCAATTAGCTCAGAAAATAAACACTTCAACTTGAAGGAGCTAAAAGAATATAAGCATATCTACTTCCTGGGCATTGGAGGAATTGGCATGAGTGCATTAGCGAGATTTTGCATGCTGAGTGGAATTAAAGTAAGCGGTTATGACAGACAATCTTCAGCGATTACAGATGCATTGATTAAAGAAGGAGCGGATATACAATTTGAAGATGATCCTGAAAAAATAAAGGGAACACCTGAGCTTGTAATTATCACTCCGGCAATACCACCGGAAAGCAAGATCAAAGCTCATTTTCAGAAATTGAATATTCTAATTGTGAAAAGATCTGAAGCACTTGAATGGACTACACAGGGAATTGATACGATCGGAGTGGCAGGCACGCATGGAAAAACGACCACATCTTCGATGATCAGTTACCTCTTGGATAGTGTGGGAGTTAAACACACAGCGTTGCTTGGAGGAATAGCAGTGAATTATGATTCAAATTTTATATCAAAGAGTTTAGATCTGATGGTGGTGGAGGCGGATGAATATGACAGATCATTTTTGAGGCTTCATCCAAAGTGGGTGGTGCTCACGGCGATGGATGCAGATCATCTTGACATCTATGGCACATATGAAGAAATGTTGAAGGGATACAAGGCATTTCTGATGCAGATTCAACCCGGAGGTTTATTGCTTTTCCGGCATGATCTGGCGAATGTGATAGGAGAAGAAGTGTGGAATGCACTTGATGTTAATGATGTGGAGTCTTTTTCTTTCGGTTTGGATGAAGGAAATTTTCATACCACAAGTTTGAGAGTTGAGAAAGGGATATGGCATTGGGATATGGAGACGCCATGGGGAAAGATGAATAACCTGGCACTGCTGATGCCTGGACGACATAATGTACTTAATGCAACGGCAGCTGTTGCACTGGCACTAAAAGTAGGTGCAGATAAAAAAGGATTAATACAATCATTACCGGGATTCAAAGGAGTTTCGAGAAGATTTGAAATACGATATAAAGATGATGAGCGTGTGTTGATTGATGACTATGCACATCATCCGGCGGAACTGGTAGCAGCGATCACTGCAGCGAAGGAAACGTATGGAAGTCCTGTGATGGGTGTTTTTCAACCTCACCTTTATTCGCGGACTAAAGATTTGGCTGAAGGATTTGCAGAAGCGCTGGATTTATTAGATGAACCAATCATCATCGACATCTATCCTGCGCGTGAAGTACCAATACCGGGTGTAAGCTCCCAAACGATATTTGAACTGATGAAAAATCCGAACAAAAAATGGTGTCGCGGTGATACCTGGATTGAATGGATCATTGAAAAAAAACCAAAAGTGTTGATCACATTGGGTGCAGGCGATCTGGATAAACATATTCCTGACTTGATCAGGGGACTATATAAAAATGAATAAAGTAAACAAGCAACGTATCAAAGCCTTCTTTTGGCTCTTACTACTGGCTACGCTCACGGGTGTCACACTCATGGCTGCGAAGTTCCAGGCAGCGGAGGTCATCAGTGATGTCCAGGCTGAGGTGTTGTTGCTTGACAAAGGAAATAATCTGATTCTTCCGGATGACATCATAAAGACGGTGGTTAAAAAATTCGGACCATTAAAAGGGTTGCCAATTGATATGGTGGATATGCGGGGTATTGAACAATTTTTATCAACAAGTCCATACGTCAAAGGAGCATCCGTTTTTCTTGGGGCAAATAAAACACTGACACTTTCGATCCGTCAGCGTATGCCGGTGATGCGAGTGGTGGATAATCATGGTACACATTGGTATGTTGATGCAGACACAGTCAGAATGCCGGTATCAAGGAATTTCACGGCGCGAGTTCCTTTAGTGAATGGAGATTTTCCGACTACAAATGATATTAAGACATGGCCAATCGGTTCGTTGTTTGATATCGCGTTGATGTTGCAGGATAATGAATTCATGGGTTCGCTGGTAGATCAGATCTACTACGAATCCAAAGACAAAATATGGTTAGTTCCTCGTCTGGGTCCTTCAAAGATCCTGATCGGAAATACAAATGATCTTGATGACAAAGTTGAACGCGTCAGAAAATTTTACAAAGAAGCACTTCCCAGCACCGGGTGGGATACCTATGCATATGTTGATACACGGTTTGCCGGGCAGATCGTAGCTAAAAGAAGATTAAACCAATAAAATTTTATCCTCATGAGAAACAAAGAAGTACAAAAGTCTAAAACGGTGGTCGCACTCGATATCGGAACGACGAAGATTTGTGTCATGGTTGGCCGGAGAAATGAATACGGAAGCATTGAAATCCTGGGTGTCGGTAAAGTGGCATCCGAAGGCGTCCGTCGTGGAGTCGTGGCTAACATTGACAAGACTGTCCGGTCTATTGAAGAAGCTGTGATCCAGGCGGAGAAAAGCGCCGGCATGGAAATCCTTGAAGTGTATGCAGGCATTGCAGGACAGCACATCAAGAGTTTGCAGCACCAGGGGATCCTCACGCTTGCTGATGCTGATAAGGAAATCACTAAGTCGGATCTGCAGTCGCTTTTGGATGATATGTACCGGCTTGCATTACCTCCGGGTGATAAAATATTGCACATCCTGCCGCAGGAATATACCGTCGATGACGAAGAAGGCATCCTTGATCCTGTCGGCATGTGTGGCCACAGGCTGATAGGAAATTTCCATGTCGTCACCGGTCAACTTTCTGCACATAAGAATATAGAACGATGTGTAGAAAAAGCAGGACTTAAAGTAGCGGACTTTGTTCTTGAGCCTATTGCATCTGCAGCAGCTGTGCTAAGTGAAGAGGAAAAAGAAGCAGGTGTTGCACTGGTTGATATTGGAGGAGGTACAACGGATATAACCATTTTCCAGGAAGGGATCATACGGCATACCGCCGTGGTTCCTTTCGGAGGTGATGTCATCACTGCTGATATCAAAGAGGGATGTACGGTAATGTATGAGCAGGCTGAGAAATTGAAGAAGAAATTTGGATCTGCACTAGCGGAATGTATTGTTGACAATCGCATCATCACGATACCAAGCTTCAATGGCCGTGACTATAAAGAGATCTCTGAAAAAAATCTTTCACTCATCATCCAGGCGAGAATGGAAGAAATCCTTGAACTGGTGCGCGTAGAAATTAAGAAATCAGGATACGAGCGTAAGCTGATAGGCGGTATAGTACTTACAGGTGGAGGAGCATTGTTAAGTAAAGTTGATCTTCTTGCTGAATATCGTACCGGCATGAGTGCAAGAGTTGGATTGCCTATCGAACACATTGCTTCAAGACAGCGTGATGATGTCTCCAGTCCGATATATGCTACTGCAATTGGTTTGATCATACATGGTTTAGCCAGTCCTGAAACAGAGGAAGAAGCTACAACTAATACAATGATTGCTACTAAACCAGAGCCGACGAAAGACAAAGTAATGGTGCCGGTAGCTCATGATGAAGTTGAAGAAAAGATAAAAGATAAGAACGGTCCGAAATGGTTTGATAAAATCCTGGATAAGACCAAGGAGTTTTTCGAAGCAACACCAGACCAGGATTTTCTTTAGACAAAACCGAACGTATCAGGAATAAATTATAGCCCATAATTCTAAAAATTCAGACAACATGTTATTCGATATACCAAAAGTAGAAAAGAGCATCATCAAGGTCCTCGGCGTAGGCGGTGGTGGAAGTAATGCCGTGTCCTATATGTATAAACAGGGAATCTCCGGTGTCGACTTTGCTATCTGCAACACTGATAACCAGGCGATGGAAAGCAGTCTCGTGCCGGTGAAAATTCGTCTCGGTCCGGAGCTCACCGGTGGACGTGGTGCAGGTTCGAGACCTCAGATGGGAAAACAAGCTTGCATAGAATCGATTGATGATATCCGCGACTTTATACTCGATGGGACCAAGATGTTATTCGTCACTGCAGGCATGGGGGGTGGCACCGGCACAGGTGCTGCACCAATCATCGCAAAAGCTGCTCGTGAAGCGGATATTCTGACGGTTGGTATTGTCACACTGCCATTCACATTTGAAGGAAGCAGGCGAAAACGCCAGGCGCTGGAAGGTCTTGAGGAAATGAAAAATAATGTGGACGCACTGATTGTAATCTCGAATGACAAACTAAGGGATATTCATGGCGATCTAAAATTATCAGATGCATTCAGCAGAGCAGATAATATTCTGACCACTGCAGCAAGAGGCATTGCAGAAATTATTACGATGTCTGGTTATGTCAATGTTGATTTCGAAGATGTAAATACCGTGATGAGAGATAGTGGTGTTGCCATCATGGGAACTGCAATGTTTGATGGAGAGCATCGTGCGAAGAAAGCAGTTCAGGCAGCACTTAATTCACCTCTTCTTGAAGACAATGATATTCGGGGTGCACAACATATTCTGCTTAATATTTCTTCAGGTCGCACAGAAGTGACAATGGATGAAATATTTGAAATCACAGAATATGTTCAGGCAGAAGCAGGCTATGGAACAGATCTCATCTGGGGTAATTGCATCGACGAAAGTCTTGGCGAAAAACTTTCTGTAACCATCATCGCAACCGGCTTTGAACAGAATACAACCAAGCCTGAAAAACAGGATACACAGAAGATATTAGTGGGCATCGATGAGGATATGATGGGGATATCTACAAAGCCAAAAGACATGGAAGAAATGACCATTTCTGATGAAAGGGTGATGGAATTCGAGCCTGTCATCAGCAAGGAGCCAAAGGAAATGCATCCGGATAAAGCAAAACACACGTATAATGATCCATACGTGCGTGCCGACGATGTTGAAAAGAGAGAGGAGATCCGGAGGACACTAAAAGAAAAAGAAGCACAGCGTCAGCGCGAAGAACCAGCTCCACAGATGAATATTAATCCAAGCCGTCTGCAGAATTCGGAGTGGATAGCAGAGATGACCAAGGTGCCTGCATTTGCGAGGCGCAAGATCCAGCTGGATGTAGTGCCACCGGCTTCAGAATTAAAAATGTCACGTCTCACCGTATCAGATGATGATGGTGATGACGTGCTCAAAGGAAATACATACCTCTATGATAAGCCCTGCTGATCATAAGGAGTAAAGATTGACTTTTTCGTCTTATTATCTCGTTCATGAGATTGGTTTATTAATGGTCTGAGTTGGGGAACTCAGACCTTTTTCTTGTGGTAGGGCGGGGTATCTCCCGGGTGAACGAAATTAGTCCGGGTTTCATCCGGGAATATAATTGGTCCGGGTTTCACTCGGGAATATAATTGGTCCGGGTTTCACTCGGAGCTACCCAAATATGATCCCTTCAGGATCAATGGTATGATCACTTCGTGATCTATTCGATCCCTTCAGGATCGGTGGTATGATCACTTCGTGATGTTGTTCTTTGTCCGGGTTTCACCCGGAGTTAACCAAATATGATTCCTTCAGGATCAATGGTATGATCACTTCGTGGTCTATTCGATCCCTTCAGGATCGGTGGTTCTTCCTAAATGAAATAGATCGGAACCTTGAGCTCTACAATTTCTCACCATCAGGAGAAAATAGAATGTATAGAAGCCTGAAGGGCTTCAATTTGGTTAGCCCCGGGTGCAACCCGGGGTTAAGGAAATGGTGAATATTTCCAACCCTGAAGGGGTTGTATAAAATTTTTTGCAGAAAACTTCCGAAAAACGGTCACAAAACCACCCTCTCGATACATTATAGTAAACAAACCAAATTCAAATGAGCACTTATACCCAAATTATCTATCAAATTGTCTTTAGCACGAAGGACAGGATTCCCTGCATGAGCAAAGACACACGTGAAGAAGTCTACAAATACATCGTAGGAATTCTTAAAAATAAAAAATGCCATCCATTCCAAATCAATGGTGTAGAAGATCATATCCACATTTTAACCAAGATTCATCCAACTATTGCCCCCGCTTTTTTAATTAAAGACATCAAGATTAATAGTAATGGTGTTATTAAGAATAAAAAGTTATTCCCGGATTTCCCAGGTTGGCAAGATGGTTATGGAGCTTTCACTTATTCAAATAATGCTTTACCTAATTTGATTCAATATGTTCAAAATCAGGAACGGCATCATAAAACGATTTCATTTAAAGAAGAATTAATGGCTCTTCTTGCAGAGCACGGGATTGAATATGACGAAAAATATCTTTTTTGAATTGCGTACTCATTCCTAATGGGTGATTTTAATACTTTGCCATCATCCATTTCTCATTTTCTACCTTTGCTGAATGGCAATAGGTCGAAGACAGAAGGAATCAGATAATGGCGAAGACAAATCAAAACGCATCACGCTTCAACAACTAAAGGAAGTCAGGAGTATGCTCTCCTTTATCCGGCCATACCGTTGGCCTTTTATTGGAGGATTGATCTTGCTATTTTTTGGAAGTCTTATCTTCATGGTGTTCCCTTATATGGCTGGGGAACTGACAGATGTGGCGACAGGACATAGCAAGATTGGCCTCAATCTCAATCAAATAGGTCTTGTACTGATTGTCATCCTGATTCTACAGGGTTTCATGAGCTATCAGCGTGTAATTTGGTTTGCAATTGTGAGTGAAAAGGGGATGGCAGATGTGCGAACCAGTATATATCAGAGATTGATTGGATTGCCTATTTATTTTTTTGAAAGGAACAGGGTAGGGGATCTGACAAGCAGGATATCAGAAGATGTCAATCGCCTGTCGGCCGTTTTCTCCTCTACGCTTGCGGAATTGATCAGGCAGGTGCTGATTCTTGTGACTGGAATTATTTTCCTTTTGGTAACAACTCCAAAGTTAAGTCTTACCATGCTGGCAACTTTTCCGGTAATCGTATTAGGCGCCATGTTTTTTGGACGATTCGTACGAACTTTATCAAGAGCACGACAAAAAACACTTGCAAATACAAATACGGTAGTCGAAGAAACTTTGCAAAATATAAATACAGTCAAGGCATTTACAAATGAAACACTTGAATATGGTCGTTACAAAAATGAAATGAACCATGTCGTCAGCATCTCGTTGCAATTGGCAAAGTACAGGGCAATGTTCGCAAGCTTTGTAATTATAATTTTATTTGGTGTCATCTTTTTTATTCTTTGGTATGGTGCCACCATGGTGCAAAATAATTTAATGACGATTGGGCAATTGGTTTCATTTATCAGCTATACTGCTATTATCGGGGGTGCAATTGGCAGTCTTGGCAATTTTTATACTGAAATAGTAACGGCATTGGGAGGAACAGAGCGAATCAGGGAAATCTTAAATGAACCTGTTGAAGTTAGTGCACCACTGGCAGTGCATAGGCCTAAAGTTCAGGGACATATTATCTTCAATGATGTTTACTTCGAATATCCTTCGCGTCCAGAAATGGCTGTGTTGAAAGGAATCAACATGGATATCATACCCGGACAAAAAATAGCTCTGGTTGGGCAAAGCGGTTCAGGTAAAAGTACGATAGCTGCATTGCTGATGCGATTGTATCCATGGCAGAAGGGGAGTATTACGCTCGATGGTCATGACATCAAAGAAATGGATCTGTCATCATATAGATCTGTTTATGCACTGGTACCACAGGAAGTATTGCTTTTTGGCGGAACCATCCGGGAAAATATTCTCTATGGTCATCCCCAGGCTACAGAGGAAGAATTTATGAATGCAGCAAGGACATCGAATAGTCTTGAATTTGTGCAATCTTTTCCTGATTCGTTTGAAACGATTGTTGGCGAACGTGGTATAAAATTAAGTGGTGGTCAGCGCCAGCGAATAGCCATAGCGCGTGCTGTATTGAGAAATCCGGATATCTTGATCCTGGATGAAGCCACATCATCATTGGATGCAGAGTCTGAGAAGGTAGTGCAGGAAGCATTGGAAAGATTACTTGAAGGACGAACTGCCATTATCATAGCGCATCGATTGGCGACTATTCGAAATGTGGATTGCATATATGTGCTGGAAGATGGAAGAATTGTGGAGAAAGGAACACATGATGAATTGATCCTGCATGAAGATGGAATTTATAGTGCATTGGCGAGGTTGCAGTTTGATATTTGAGGCTTGCCCCCACCGCCCACGTTTTGCCCCCCGCCCCCGAGACGGGGGAGTTGCTTAGAGAGTGGAAACAGATTTATAAAATATATCACATTGTAATGTAATGACGAAAAAAAATGAAACATAAAGGAATTGAAAGCAATTCCCCCGGCCCGGGGGTAGGGGGAAGATGAATGTCTGACAACTCACAATTGATAACTCACAATTGGAATTACTAAACAACGCATCACTCAAACCCTTTGTCACTTTCGGTGTTGAAGCCAACTGTGATCATCTGTATCGCGTGGAGGATATGGATGAATTGAAATTGGCAGCACAGTATTTGGAGGACCCTTTAATACTCGGCGGTGGAAGCAATGTGTTGCCTATTGGTGATATACATAGGAATGTGTTAAAAATAGAATTGAAAGGAATTGAGATTGAAGAGGTAGAAGGAAAAGATCCCCTTATTCATTTTGGTGCAGGAGAGAATTGGCACAATGTTGTAATGTGGGCATTGGATAGAAATTTGGGTGGAATAGAAAATCTTTCATTAATACCGGGGACCATCGGAGCAGCACCTATTCAGAATATTGGCGCGTATGGAGTAGAACTTGAATCTGTATTTCATCATCTTGACGCAGTAGAAATTGGAACAGGCACCATAAGAAGATTTACAAAACAAGAATGCAAATTTGGTTATCGGGATAGTGTATTCAAGCATGAGGTTAAAGGCCAATACATCATCACGGGTGTGACATTAAAGTTGACAAGAGATCATATTCTCAATACATCGTATGGTGCTATCCAGGATATCCTGAAAGAACGAGGTATTTCGAAGCCGTCTATTCATGATGTAAGCGATGCGGTGATCTCAATACGTCAAAGCAAGCTTCCTGATCCTGCAGTGATAGGAAATGCCGGGAGCTTTTTCAAAAATCCTGTTATTATAAAACAACAATTTGAAACATTAAAAGAAGCGTATCCTCAACTACCGGGTTATCCTGCAGACAAGGAACATATGAAAATACCTGCAGGATGGTTGATAGAACATGCTGGTTGGAAAGGAAAGCATCATGGAAAGGCAGGGTCTTATGAAAAACAGGCGCTGGTGCTGATTAATCTGGGGGGCGCAAGCGGTGAAGAAGTTATGGAGCTCGCTATTCAAATTATAGATTCCGTTGACGAAATCTTCAAAATCAGATTGAGCCCGGAGGTTAACATTTGGCGTTAATTTTACCTTATAACTGCCTAAAATTCAGTATTTTATATTTTTTTATGCGTAGCCGAATAGTATTGAAAAAACTAAAATAATAAGTATACTTATTTTAATATTCTTTTTAAATCTAAAATAATAGATATTATTATTTTAATATTTAGCTAAAATCTAATATAATGAAATTTATATTTTAGAAAAATATTTAATATTGAAATAAGAGCTAACTTTGTTTTAGTTTTATCAAAATGAAAGATTTTAGATCCGGCACATATATTAATCAGGGATTCTATAAAAGTTTTCAGCCTAATCTCATCAACAGGGTCTGGCATGTGGAAGACTTAGAGATACTACATCTTTTAGGGCAGGCTGACAGGATTGTTGGTGGATTGAATACCTATGCAAGGAGGCTGCCTGATCTGGAACTTTACCTTGGAATGCATATTCTAAAGGAATCAACACAATCCTCAAAAATCGAAGGGACACAAACGAATATTCAGGAAGCCCTGCTTGATTCCGTTGACATAGAGACTAAAGACGTAGCTGACTGGACAGAAGTGAATAATTATAGCCGGGCTATGAAATGGGCAATTAACAGGCTTGATAAATTACCGATTTCTTCCAGGCTCATCCGGGGCGCTCACAAGATTCTGCTGGACGGTGCACGCGGAAAACATAAGCAACCAGGTGAATTCAGAAAGAGTCAAAACTGGATCGGCGGGGCAACTATTAAGGATGCACGATTTGTTCCTCCGGCTCATACCAACATCCATGAGTTGATGTCGGACCTTGAGAAATTTATTCACAATGAAGAAATTTTATTTCCCCCTTTATTGAAAATAGCGCTCATACATTATCAGTTTGAAACCATACATCCATTCCTTGATGGAAACGGACGTGTGGGTCGGTTGTTGATTCCACTCTACCTGGTTGAGCAAAATATACTTGCGACTCCTATATTATATCTCTCAGATTTTCTTGAAAAAAACAAGTCTTTATATTATGATAATCTCACGCGCGTTAGGGAATCAAATGACATCAACCATTGGTTTAAATTTTTTTTAGTAGGAATCATTGAGACCGCTAAAGAAGGAATAGCAACACTGGAAAATATCATTGAACTCACATTAGAAATCAATACTAATCTGCAAACATTGGGATCGAGAGCTGCTAACGCAAGGAAGATAATGGCTTATCTGTATGAAAGACCGTTGATAAATGCTAAAATAGTATCCGAGGTCACAGGCACTTCACCTGCGACTGCATACAAACTGATCTCAGATCTGGAAAGGCTGAATATTCTGAATGAAATCACAGGTGGAAAAAGAGGACGCAACTATTTATTTGGAAGGTATCTCGATTTTTTCAGGTAATGGCAGATTAACTATTCACCGCTAAGC
>JBDSPM010000155.1:0-6862 GCA_039930325.1 Saprospiraceae bacterium | reverse complement strand
CATTAAGCCGACGAATCGTAGTGTCAGCTGAAAGAGATAGGTTCACATACGCCAGCCTTGTAAATGGTAAGCAAACCGATGCTATACTTCAAATTACCGGCAATTCTACCCAGGTAGTTCAGATCATTGATGAGAATCCTGTATGTCCGGGGCATAAATTATTTTATTCTTTGACGCCCTCACTCAAACCATTTTTTGAAGGGAATATCGGCGACAACTATTCGTATCGAGGCAAGATGCAAGCCGTGTTCGCATGGCCGCATGATTTAAATTGTAACTGGAAACCATACCAGCTCCCCGATTCATGCCGGATCACGTATCAGATTACGTATGATATCGATGTGGATGGGGAAGGGACTCTTTATTTACCCACTGAAGTTGAGCAGGTTTTTCGTCAGCATATTGAGGAAAAACGTGTTCTTAAAGTGGAAACAAAAAAGAATTATGGTTGGAATGATGTGACCGGTCAAATCCCTTCTATGAACCTGATTTCGTACAGGGAAATATTAAGATTTGTCTCTGCTGAGACGGGTCTTGAGTGGGCTGAAATAGAAGTAAAAGACAATCTTCAGCCTGTCCGTATTGAATTCAAAACATATCCTTTAGTGACACGGATATTTTCAGAAAAACCAACCAGACCTGATGTATTTGCTTATCCTAATCCAACATTTGATATTGTTCGTTTCCAGATGAGTGATCTGATCTATGGGCGGTATAAATTAAAGATCTTCAATATCCTGGGAGTCCCTGTAAAAGAAACAGAGCTTATTGTAGATGATCCAAGAAAAACTATTTCTCTAGATTTAGGTGATCTGCAGCGGGGCACATATTTATACAGACTTCAGGATAGTTTTGGACGCACGATACGTACTAAACGTATTGTCCTCATCCAGCCATAATCGAAATGGCGTATTCAGCTTCAAAATTCAATGTATTTGTTCCCGGACCAATTCAAAAAATAAAAACGGATTGGAGCCAGGATCAACTTTTTATCAAGCGTCTTGATCTCATCCAATCGTGGGCTGATGGGAACAAATATTATAAGCTGAAAAATAATATTGCCTATGCATTGGAACATGCTATTGGAACAATCGTCAGTAAAGGTGGCATGTTCAGCAATCATTTGTATAGTCTCGCTCATGCGTGTTCAAAGTTTGAGCTGGATTTGGTGTGTGTCGTTCGCAGTTATAAACCGGATCATGAAAATCCAACTATCCGGGAATTAGAAGCATTATCCAAAAAAATTATTTATCTCAGCCCTGAAGATTATAATCATTTCGATGAAAGTGAGGCTCAGAAACTTTTTCCTGGTTCAATGTTTATTCCCGAAGGTGGAATGGGTAAAAATGCCATGGACTCGATGGAGGAGTTGATGAAGGAATGTCTGATTGCCCAACCGAACCATATTATTGTTGCAGGTGGATCTATGACCACGGCCTGCGGATTGATAGCAGCTTCACCTGAGGGACTGAATATCATCAGCGTACCCGCATGGAAAGGATGTACAGATAAATATATCAATGACATCTTACTGGAAAATAATATTTCACCCCAAGGAAAATGGGAAATATGGAATGACGCTCATCATGGAGGATTTGCTTCCTGGGATAATGCGCTCCTTGATTTCATGTATTGCTTTACCAAGTCAACGAATATTCCTCTTGATCCCATCTATACCGCAAAGATGATGTACGCCGTCAAAGAAAAGATTAAGGAGGACTATTTTTCAAAGGATGATACGATCCTTGCTTTACACACTGGTGGCTTGCAGGGAGTGCGTGGTTTTGCGCACAGGTATCCGGAGGAGTGGGGTGGTTATGAGAAGTTGATTGAATCTTCCTTGCCCCTATAGTTCGACTTGCTTTACACATCCATGTGCTATAGTTCGACCTCCTATTACACAACCCAGTGCTACAGCTCACCAACCGCAGCTCACCAACCATCCCCTACGAGGGACGTGAAGCCCATTGTTCAATGACTTCGGGATAATATTTGTGTTCGAGCGAAAGTACTTTTTTTGCTATTTCTTCTGATGAATCTCCTGCTTCGATTACTATATACTTTTGGAAGAGGATATCACCTTCATCATACTTTTCGTCCACTTCATGAATTGTGATGCCGGAAATAAGATCACCTGATGATTTTACTTTTTCATGGACATGATGACCATACATTCCTTTGCCACCATACTTCGGCAGCAGGGCAGGGTGAATATTAATAATCCGACCTTTGAATTCCTCTATGAGCCATCCTGGAAGTAGTAATAAAAAACCCGCCAGAACGAGGTGTGTTATTTCTTTCGTTCTTAGTTCCGGCATGACTATCTCAGGTGAGTTCCAGCTCGCTTTAGGTATGACTTCACTTTCAATGCCATAAGCAGATGCCACCTTCAACACACCGGCATTGATATTATTTGAAATGATGAGATTAACTTTTATGGAAGCGTGATTCCTGAAATAGTCGCAGATTCTATCAGCATTACTACCCGTCCCTGAGGCGAAAATGGCGAGATTGATTTGATTGATTTCATTCCTCATTTCTCAATTCTCTCCCGCGTCACGACTGCGTCTTTGGCGGGACTGCGCTGCGCTTGTTACTTCTCTCACTTCTCTCACTTCTCTCACACTATCCTCTGATCGCGTTATACTTGCCGCTATTGGATGGATCAAGCTTTCGCATAATATCATAGACAGCGTTTTTCTGCGTACGATCCCCATTCTTAAGAATGTCTACCACTTCATCACTCTTGGCCGTTACAAACATCAGCACACCGATGCTATTCGGATAAGCCGTATTGGTTTTGTCTACTTCTTTCAATGCATCCACCATCGTTGCAAGGGCCAATCCGGGATTTTGATGCATCACATCGAGACTTTTACGGTGATAATTGTACCAGGCTTCCTTGAAGGATTTGAACCTGGTATTGAGAAGATTTTCCATGATCCAGTATCTCGTAGTCTTTCGGCTAAGTGCTGTCCATCCTTTATCTGAATCTGAAATAGTGGGAGGCACCTGGCTGATGATGTATTGAGCTTTTTGAAATTCAGCATCCCCGGCGCCAGATGCAAAGCTTTCGGCATCAAGAGCAAGTATCAGATGAACATAAAAAGAAAATACAGCTGAAAGATTATCCTTGAAAAGTTCTGTGCCGTTTTCTATGGGCTCAAATTCCTGGTAGGTGAAAGTGACATCGCGATCAACATGATTGATCAAAATAGTTTTATACTCAGAACCAAACACGGGCCGGATTGCCTTGATAGCGATATCAGCTTTGTAAGCATTATTCCCCAATTCAGCCGTGATATTGACCTGGAAATTGCATTCTATTCTTTCATAGGACTTATACTCATCAACTGTCCATTTCTCCTGGTTAAGAAACTCTTTTAGATCCCTTTCCAGTGTTTTGAAAACGGCAGGATCCGCACTTTGCAGTTTAGGAACACTGACACCCACGGTGGCTTTGAGTTCCTGTGCGGAAGTGTTGAAGGTCATGAAAGCTGCCGCGATTGATATCAGCAGGAATACTATTTTATTTTTCTCCATTCGTATTTTTCAATTTATGTATAGCATCCACAATATCACGGGCTACATCTTTCTTGGATTTTAACTCAAAGCTTTGCCGTTTATTGTCTGCAAACAAAAATGTTACCTTATTTGTATCATGCCCAAATGCAGCTCCCTCATCTTTGGGATTGTTGAGCACGATCATATCCATATTTTTTTTGTGCATCTTTTCTGTTGCATTTGCTTCACCATCTTTGGTCTCAAGGGCGAATCCAACCAGAATCTGATGAGCACTTTTCTTAGCTCCAAGAGTAGCTGCAATATCAGGCGTGCGCACCAGCTCAAGGGTCATGTGATCCGATTCTTTCTTTATTTTTTCAGTAGCTACTGTAGCCGGTTTATAATCAGCCACTGCTGCGGCTAAAACGGTAATATCAGCGTTCTCAAATGAAGATTCACAGGCAGCTAACATATCCTCTGCAGTAATAATTCTTCTCACCCGGATCAGCTCGTCTTCAGGTAAAACACTATCCGGGCCCAGAATTAAAGTGACTTCCGATCCACGGTTAGAAAATTCCTCTGCAATGGCCACTCCCATTTTTCCTGTGCTGTGATTACCAACATATCGAACTGGGTCAATGGCCTCATACGTCGGGCCCGCATTAATGAGCACTTTTAAACCGGTCATGTCCTGTTTGAAATAAAAAAATTCGGATAGCCTCTCAACGATTTCTTCAGGCTCAGCCATTCTGCCCGGACCTGTCAATCCGCTTGCAAGTTCTCCTGTACCCACATCGATAATAAAATTTCCAAAAGATTGAAGGCGCGTTATATTTTCAACTGTGCTGGGGTGCTTCCACATATCAAGATCCATGGCAGGAGCAAAAAATACCGGGCATCTTGCTGAGAGATAGGTTGCCGTCAGCATATCTGAACTCAGACCACATGCGCATCGTGCTATTGTATTCGCTGTTGCTGGCGCGATGATCATAGCATCAGCCCATAATCCCCATTCCACATGATTGGTCCATGAAGCACCTTCGTGGATATTTGTGGCAACGGGATATTTACTTAAAGTAGAAAATGTCAATGGAGAGACAAAATCAGCCGCGGAATCTGTCATGATCAGCCGAACCTGGCAACCATCACCTGTAAGCAAACGGACAAGGTAAGCGGCTTTATAAGCAGCTATGCTTCCGCAAACACCAAGGATGATTTTTTTACCTCTTAATGAAGACATGCCTTGTGTAATATTTAGGGATGTACTATTATTCTGCGTCTTCTGGGAAGTGTTCTTCCTTCACTACGGGTTCAGGGTAGCGCCATTCGAGGTCACCTGCGATGAATTCTTCAGTTGCAAGAATGGTGGGATTAGCCATTTTTTCATACGAACGGGATATCTCTATCTGTTCCTTGTTCTCGTGTATTTCTTCAATAGTTTCTGTCACGACTACAAATTCTTCAAGCTTATCATGCAGCTCCTTTTTCAGATCTGATGAAAGTTGTCTTGCACGGCGTGTGATGATCGCAATGGATTCATAGATATTTGTCGTGCGTGAAGACAGATCCTTGATGTCTCTTGCTTTGACATTAGGATCAATATTGGTTGAAAGGTTTTTTATATTACTCATTTGGACAGATTTTTTGAATTTGATTGTATTTGTTTATGGATGTCCCTTGCTTCTTTAGCATGAGGGCCTTTGGGGTATCGGTTAATGTAAGCTGTATACATGGTTTTGGCATCATCGTAGCGTTCAGCTCTTTTGGCGTACACACTTTTCAATGCGTATTCATAAGACGCTTTAAGTATTAAAAATCTTACTGTTTCAGAACGGGCAGATTCAGGAAAAGTCGTCAGCATGTTTTTGAAGGAAGTGACGGCCGCCTGATACTGACTTAAATCATAATACAGTTGGCCCTGGGCAAATGCTTTCTCCTCTAATTTAGCTCTTAGCTCATCGATCAACTTATTACATTCAGGAACTCTTTCGCTTTCCGGATATTTATTAGCGAAATCCTGGAACGCGTTGATCGCTTTGATGGAAGGCTCCTGATCAAGCCGAAAGGATGGCGATTGTTTGTAATAAGAATAGGCAATCATATAATCTGCTTCTTCCGTGTATGGACTATAACCAAAAGTGGTAGTAAAATTTGTAAAGTACGTGGCTGCCAATTCGTAGTTCGCCAGATGAAAATGGGTGTAGGCATATTTGAAAAATAGCTCTTCTCCATCCTTCGTTCCACGATATTGATTCAGGACTAATTCCATTAGTGTCTGTGCCCGCAAATAGTCCCCCTTATCGTAATATTTGATAGCAGTGGCGAGGATTTTTGCCGGATCGTTGCTGGTACGAACCTGCTCAAATTCACTCCTACAGGCAGTTAAGGTGCTGATAATCAATAAACTGTAAATGATAAACCGCATCGACGCTTTTTAAAATGGTTTGCAAAGATAGGACATATTATACAATCAGCGGCGAAGGCTTTATACTGGCAATCAAGGCATTAGCTCGATTTATCCCTCGCTTCGATGATACCGTTCCAGAACGTCCGCAATAGCTCGGTCATTGCTTAACCTGGGCACCTTATTCTGACCACCAAGTTTTCCTATCGAACGCATATATTCACTGAATGATCCAGGGGCTAAATCCCTGATGACAAGAGGTTGAAGTATATGTCCATTGATGAGATCTTCATAATATAAATTCTGCTCTGTCATAGCTGCATTCAGGTCCCTTGAAAACAAATTCACGTCTTTCGGCTTAGCACTAAATTCAATCCACCATTCGTGATAGGGTTTCGATCCTTCAGCAGGATTGACTTGCGGGGCTACTGTGAATTCATTTACAAAACAAGGATTTTTCAAAACGGCCATTCTCAATGCTTCTTCTACTTCTTTTGCTATGACATGTTCTCCAAAAGCAGATATGAAATGTTTTATCCGGCCAGTTACTTTAATGCGGGGTGGATCCACAGAAATAAATTCTATCGTGTCTCCAATATTGTAGGCCCACAATCCAGCATTCGTGGTCAGGATCAATGCATAATTTGTACCTGTTTCAACTTCATCAATCGTCAGCCGGACAGGATTCGCAGAATCTATTTCACTGACCGGAATGAGTTCAAAAAATATACCTGAATGACATTGCAGAAGCAATCCATCTGCGGCCGTATCGAGATCCTGAAAAGCAATAAATCCTTCTGAGGCAGGATAGGTTTCCAAACTCTGAACTGGTCCACCAGTTAATCTCTCTAATTGCAAACGATAAGGTTCGAAGTTAACACCACCGTAGACGAAGAGCTGAAAATTTGGAAATACATCTTTTACAGATTTCTTCCCGGTGAGAACAAGAATTCT
>JBDSPM010000154.1:0-3333 GCA_039930325.1 Saprospiraceae bacterium | reverse complement strand
GATTGGAACCGGTGTAACAGATATGATTGCAGAAATGGTTTTGGCACGCAAGCTGGAAGCAACCGGAATGGAGATTATTAAAACTATACATCCTCATCCAACGATGAGTGAAGCGATTATGGAGGCCGCGGCAGCCGCGTATGGTGAGGTCATCCATCTTTAATTGAAATTATTTTTATTTTAAAAAAGTATCATGGAGGATAAACGGCCTTTGATATTAGTGACCAATGATGACGGGATGTTTGCCCCGGGCATTCGCAGGCTTGTTTCAATCGCTGCGGAATTGGGAGAGGTCATTGTTGTAGCACCAAATTCTCCTCAGTCGGCTAAAGGCCATGCAGTAACAATGGAGGATCCAATTCGTCTTCACAAAGTTTCTGTTTTCGAAGGCATTGAAGCTTATGAATGTTCCGGCACACCTGTAGATTGCGTGAAGCTTGCAAAAAATATCCTGCTTAAAAACCGTAAGATCGATCTCTGTGTATCAGGTATCAATCACGGCTCGAATGCATCAATTAATATTCTGTACTCCGGCACTATTTCCGCTGCGATGGAAGCATCGATCGAAGGGATTAATTCGATAGGCTTTAGCCTGGATGATTATTCTATGGAAGCTGATTTTGATCCTGCTACACCCTGGATTAAATCCATCATGGTCCATGTATTGGCAAATGGAATTCCAAATGCAAAATTACTGAACGTCAATATTCCAAAAACAAATAAAAAAGCAATAAAAGGTGCGCTCATTTGCCGCCAGTCAGAAGGACGCTGGGAAGAGGAATTTATGGTAGGAAAAGATCCGCGTGGCCAGGAATTTTATTGGTTAACCGGGAATTTTGTGACGACAGATGCCGGCCCCGGTACAGATATCAATGCACTTAGAGATGGTTATATTTCCATCGTGCCATCATTGCATGATCTCACCAGTCACCAGGCGATCCCGGGTTTGAAATCTTTGGAGCTTCTAAATCCTCATGCATGACCCCACTGATAAAACGTGATTCTTTTTGGCTTGGCTTAGGTGCCGGGCTTCTAGTGCCGGGCATTGCGTATGCTGTTCTGTTGACTTTTTACCAGTTGCTTGACACCATGGGTGCATTGAGTGACATAGGTTTTGCTGAAGATTTCAGAATACGCACATTAGCCTTGTTTGCGATTTGCGCTAACCTTATCCTCATGAACCGATATCGCAAATCTTATCATCATGAAACTATTCGCGGAATCCTCATGGCCAGCATGCTGTTGGTAGGAATATGGTTCTGGATCTTCGGGTTGAAAATTCTTCAGAGTTGAAATATTTTGTTCTGGCCGGTGAAGCCAGTGGTGACAAGCAGGCTGCACTTCTGTGTGAAGCTATTTTCAGTCACGATGAGCGAGCTGTGATGATAGGATGGGGTGGGGAAGCCATGACAGCGACAGGTGTGACAGTCACAAGACATTATCGTGATCTTGCCTACATGGGTTTCGTCGAAGTGATAAAGCATCTCCCTGCCATTCTGAGAAATTTCAAAAAATGCAAAGCAGAGATTTTGTCTTTTAAACCAGATGGATTAGTCCTTGTAGATTATCCCGGTTTCAATTTGCGCATGGCCTCATGGGCATACGAACAAAAAATTCCTGTCTATTATTATATCTCTCCTCAGCTCTGGGCATGGCACACGTCCAGGGTGCATAAAATAAAAAAAGCGGTTCGCCGCATGTATGTGATTCTTCCGTTTGAAGAAGCCTTCTATGCAAAGTATGGAATGAAAGCTCTGTATATCGGCCATCCTCTTGCGATGAATACACCCGCGTCTTCACAAACTATTCATATTACAAAAAAAAGAACAATAGCTTTGTTGCCAGGTAGCAGGAAGCACGAGGTGGAGAAGATTTTACCGGAGATGGTGAAGCTTGCTGAAAAGCTGCCTCACTACCATTTTCGGATTGCGGCAGTTTCCAATCTTCCATTATTTCTGTATGAAAAAATAATTTCTGATTCAGAAAATATCGTGATCATTCCGGATGATATGCATTCAGTTCTCAATGAAAGCGAAGCGGCCATCGTGACTTCCGGAACGGCAACACTTGAAACAGCATTGACAGGTACTCCCCAGGTAGTTGTCTATAAGGGAAATTTTTTTTCATACCAGATTGCAAAGCACCTGATCAAAGTGCCATATATCTCATTAGTCAATTTGATAGCTGGTGAAAAACTTATTCCGGAACTTATTCAATCCGATTGCACCGGAGAACAAATGCGGAAAAATCTGCTTGAGATACTAAAGCCTGCCAATTACCAAAAAATACAAGCCGGCTACAAGAAAGTAAAAGACTTGCTGACAACGGGAGGTGGTGCAGAAGCTGCAGCGCTTGATATTATTTCCGATCTTGGACAAATCAAATAACAGTCATGGCAAGATATAATTTAGAGGAGCGGTCAGCGGAATTCGAAACTTGCGTCAATAAGCTGGGATGGACATTCAAAAAGGAAGATGAATGGGGGCTTATCAAATGGTTGCTTGACTTTAAATTATTCAGAAATGGACATCGCCGTAAGATTACACCTCTCATTCTTCATGAAAGCGATGATCTTGGATTCATTTGTTCCTTCGATTATATCTACACAATCTCAACCGGCAAATCCAGTCATACGTTCAGACAAACAGTTTATTTTAGGTATTCAAAATCATTAGCACTTCCACATTTTGTTATGATTCCCGAGAAGTGGTATCACCGCATCGGTACCTACTTCGGTATGCAGGACATCGATTTCGTTCAATACCCCACATTTAGTAAAAACTATTTGCTGAGAGGGGAGGATGAAGATTATATCCGCTACCATTTTGACAATCCGGACCTGATTCGGTTTTTTGACAAGCAGGATTTTTACAGCATGGAAGGCATGAACTACCTGATGATTCTTTACGTCCATAATGTCGTCATGCCGAGTGCCCAGATACTTCAGCTGGTCAATATCGGAAATACCCTGCATAATTTTTTGGCTGGAAAAACTCCTAGTGTGGAATTGCCGGAATATAAATATCCGATTTGAGTCGTGAGATATGAGGTATGAGACTTGAGATATGAGCCGTGAAGGCGTGAAACGTGAGTTGACTTTCAATGAAGCCAGGAGGCTGCTTTTAAAAAAAAAGTATGAAGTGAAAGAATTTTTATAATCCACTGAGTCGGATTTGTAAAATCCAACGGCAATCTTTTTTTCTTATTCTCTTTCGTCTCTTACATTATCTCCCACTTCCCGAAAATAAATCTCCCTCAAAATTTGAGCGGTAGCCGAAACGAAAGGCCATATTTCAATCTTCACTTTTCACTTTTCACTTTTCACTTTTCACT
>JBDSPM010000153.1:0-4727 GCA_039930325.1 Saprospiraceae bacterium | reverse complement strand
ATCTATGCTTGAAGAATTGTATAGTATCTCAGGCTGAACAAAGAAGCCACCTAATTGCATTTGGACAAATGCTCCTGCCTGTATTCCATACCTCGCATTTGCAACGGAGATGCGATAGTATTGAACGCCATGACCATTTGTAACAACCAAGTCTTTTGGAGAAATATCGGGCGTAGTAAGTCCGAATTTAATACCTGGCCGAATTTGGGCGCCAACCAAATGAATGGATGATATAAGCACAAATAGTATTGAAAATAACCTTATGTATTTTGAGCCATTCATCAGAAAACAAAATTTCTATGATCTCAAAAGTAACGCCTTATTTCGTCAACCATTATATCCACAGGCAGCAGAGTAGTAAATTTAACCTCTCGTTAATACTCTATAACCCCATTTAATGGAAGGAAAGCAGTTGCAAGTGCATTATTTGGGAAGCTATAAAGATGTGAGCCAATGCCCTGTTATAGATTTGCCGGAATACTGCTTTATAGGCAGATCAAATGTGGGAAAGTCTTCCATCATCAACCTTGTCACCGGTCAAAATGAAATCGCAAGGACGTCCAGAAAACCAGGGAAAACCCAATCTATCAATCTCTTCAAAGTATCTGAAAATCCTGAATGGATCATAGCAGACCTTCCGGGGTACGGGTATGCCCAGGTATCCAAATCCACAAGGGGCCAGTGGTCTGCGCTGATAGATAAATATGTTCTGGCGAGGGAAAATATGATGTGTGCGTTTCTTTTGTTGGATATTCGCCATCCCAGGATGGAAAATGACAGGGAGTTTATGAGTTACCTTGGGTCCAAAAAAGTACCTTTTTGCATATTGTTCACTAAATCCGATAAATTGAAGCCCCTGGAACTGACTACAGCACTTGAAGTTTATAAAGAGGAGGTATTAAAGGAATGGGAAGAGTTGCCTCCCTTTATCATCACCAGCAGTTCAACAGGTTTGGGAAGGGATGAGATTTTAAAATTTATCGAAAGCATCAATGTTAAATTTATAAGGCAGGTGCTGTGAAAAAGAAAATAACTACATATCCGCCCCTACTTCCTGAAATCCGGGACTGGCCTATTCAAAAGCTTTATGAGGATAGGGAAGGTCTTATCAATACCGTGGATGCCCAGACAACTGACCATATAATTGAAAAACATGGTGATCGCATCGGTGACCTGATCTCACGTGTCAGCTACCTGGAATTGATCCGTCTGAAAGAAACACCCTGGAAAGTTGATCCACCCAATGAAGCTCAGTTCTGGAACAGGGTAAGAAATGAGGTTACTGCAAATGAAAAGCTTCGACCTGATCTGCAGCTCCAAAATAATACCGAGTTGCTCAAACGTATCATCCATCGGTACACTGAAGAGATCGCGGGAAATTTTAAAGAAAGCACTTTTCTTTTTGCAAGAAAATTTCTTACTATTTTCTTCAAGCGTTTGCTGAATGCAGCAGCAAGTAAAAAGTTTCGCAGGCTCTGGAGTACAAAGCTTGAGCTCTATGAAAGGATCATTATACACGGCGATGTGAACCATGTCAGGGAAATGTTTAAGCATGGGACCGTAGTAATTCTTCCTACGCATTTATCCAACCTTGACAGCATCATGATAGGGTATGCCCTGGATGCGGTCGTAGGACTTCCTGCATTTTCGTATGGCGCCGGTCTTAATCTGTATGAGTCAGAGATTTTTGCATTCTATATGACTCGATTGGGAGCATATCGTGTAGATCGCCGTAAGAAAAATCCAATCTATCTTGATAGCCTTAAGATCATGTCCCAGGTCATGCTGGAGCGCGGTACAAACAGCCTTTTCTTTCCGGGAGGAACCAGGTCAAGATCGGGTGAGATTGAAAAAGAATTAAAATATGGATTGCTCAATTCACTTCTGTCTGCGCAGCGTTCGATCTACCAGTTGGGAGGGACGCAGAAAATTATTGTGGTTCCATTGATCATAGGTTATCACTGCACGCTCGAAGCACAAACGCTGATCTATAGTCATCTCAAATCCACCGGAGAAGAGAAGTATGTAGGCTCAAAGAAAAAAGCATTCACAGTAAAAACACTTTTATCTTTTGCATGGAAATTCTTTTCGCAGTCAAGCGAGATCCATTTATCCTTTGGTGAGCCAATGGATGTGTTGGGATACAAGCTGGATAAGGTGGCCAACAGTATCGATGACCGTGGCATGAAGGTTGACATTAAAGAATTCTTTTCATTGCATGGTAAGATTGAGGCGAACCGCCAACGGGAATCTGTGTATACAAGAAAGCTTGCAGAGAAAGTGGTGGATAATTACCAGCGATATTATGTAGTTCTGACAAGTCATCTTGCTGCGTTCACTGCATTTGAATTGATGCGCAAGATTCATCCTACGCTCGATTTATATGCTTTGCTTAGATTGCCTGTTGATCTGTTATCCATACCACTTCAGCTATTCACTGAAACGTTTAATAAGTTTCTTGATATTTTGAAAGTAATGGAAAAGAAAGGCGAGATCAGGCTGCAGAGTGAATTGCATGCACTGCCGTTGGACGAGAGTATACGGCATGGCGTGAAACATCTGGGTACCTTTCATGCAATACTTCCTCTCAAGTTTGGGCATAAAGAAAACATATTGCCGAAAAATCCATCTCTCGTATATTATTACCACAACCGACTTTCGGGGTATCAAATTGAGGATATGATCACATGGGATCAGCAGAAAATCCATGAAGCCCAGGAAAAGCTTGAGGAGCAGGAATAATCTATAGAGAATATGACATTTATTGTGCTTGACCTGGAGGCTACATGCTGGCAGGGGAATACCATGAACAGGGAGCAGGAGATCATAGAGCTTGCTGCGTACAGTGTCAATGGATACCGCGACTGGATAGACAATTTTCAAAAATTCATCAAGCCTACGGCACATCCAAGATTATCGGCTTATTGTCTGGAGCTTACGGGGATTAAACAGGATCAGGTCAATAAAGCGAGGAAGTTTGACAAAGTCTTTCCTGAATTTCAGGAGTGGCTTGAAGGCCATGATCATCCCCAACTGATCTGCACATGGGGCGACAAAGACATGTCGATCATTCGGAATGAGTGCATCACGCATGATATCGATATCAGCCTATTCCCAAAAAGTATCAACCTGAAATCTCAATATGCTTCTATGCATCAATTGGGAAAAGAGGTGGGGCTTCAGAAAGCGCTTGAATTTTCCTCCTTTGAATTTGAAGGCACGCCTCATCGGGCGATAGATGATGCATTTAATACAACAAGATTGTTCCTTCAGTATCTTGATCGGTGGCAATATTGAAAGCATAGGGCATGGGGCATGGAGAATAGAGTAGGGAATGATTCTAGTGACGATTTTTCTCGACAGGCGCCGAAGATGTTTCGGTATAATTACTGGCAATGAGCTGATGTATCTTTGAGTCTGATGAAGGATGTAGTGAGCATAGATGAAGTATTGCTGCAAAGGGATCAGTGGATGATATTTGATGTCAGGTCACCTCTGGAATACGTGGCCGGACATATACCAGGTGCGGTGAACATTCCTTTATTTTCAGACGAAGAACGAGCCACGGTAGGGACTTTGTATAAGCAGGTCAGTCCTGAATCTGCCTTGAAGGAAGGCCTTAAGATTGCCGGATCCAAAATGAATGAGCTCCTGGATCAGGCCACCTCACATGTTGATCTGAATAAGAAAATACTAATTCATTGCTGGCGTGGAGGTAAAAGAAGCGAGGCGGTACAATGGTTATTCAATTTTTCCGAAATTGCATCGGCCAGGCTTGACGGTGGTTATAAAAGCTACAGGAATGCATGTCTTACCTGTTTTAATTCCATTCCTAATGAGCTTAAGATTTTAGGCGGATATACCGGATCCGGGAAAACGGAAGTGCTGAAAATGCTGAAAGACAACGGGCAGCAGGTGATCGATCTGGAGGATCTCGCAAATCACAAGGGGAGTGCTTTCGGATCCATCGGGGAGGATATCCAGCCTTCAAATGAGCAATTTGAAAATAACCTTTTTACAGCTTTTCAGGCTTTAGATCACATCAATCCAATATGGCTTGAAAATGAATCTAAAAGTATTGGCCAGGTGTACTTACCAGATGGACTTTGGGTGAAAATGAAAAATTCAGTTCTATATAATATTGAGGTCGATAAAGAGATCAGGCTGAATAGGGTGCTCAGATATTATTCAGATCCTGCGACCACTGAAATATTGAAATATTCATTTGATAAAATCCGTGATCGCCTGGGTGGCCTGGAACATAAAAATGCGATCAATGCACTTTCAGCAGGGGACCTCAGGAAAGCAGCGTCCATTGCACTTTGGTATTATGACAAGGCGTATTTGCATCAGATACAGCATTGGGACCAGGAAAAAATTCTTCATTTTCAAAATAGCAATGATATCATCGAAACAACAAAAAGAATTCTAATATGATATTTTTATATATTATTGATTATAAGATATTTATAAAATTTATATAAAGTAACATAATAATGATAGTTGCTAAGCCGGTTAAAATAAAATTGACCCAATACAGTCATGGTGCAGGTTGTGGTTGCAAAATATCGCCTGAAGTTTTGAATACTATTTTGGAGAAGGTAAACGTAAATCCTTTTCGTTTTTCTGCGCTTTTGGTTGGTAATGAACAGCGGGATGATGCCGCTGTAATGGATTTGGGGGATGGAACAGCTATCATCAGCACGACTGATTTCTTCATGCCTATC
>JBDSPM010000152.1:0-4764 GCA_039930325.1 Saprospiraceae bacterium | reverse complement strand
CTTTGCTGCTATAGCTCTAAGCTGATCATCAGTGTGATCTGTTAGCTTCTCATACTGGCAAAGGTTGAACGCATCATATAGAAATTGCCTGACGATCGTGGCACCGAAATTTTTATTCGACTGTTCGACAAGGAGGAGATTCAGGTATTCATGCTCAAGCCGGAGCATGGACAAGGCATCTTCATTCGAATTACCTCCCAGTATGGAAGCGACATATTGATACAAAAGCCTGGCTTGGCCTATCAGGTCCAATGCGATATTTGTGAGGGCAATATCCTGTTCCAATACCGGGCCATGACCACACCATTCCCCCAGCCGCTGTCCAAGGATCAACGGACTGTCAGCAAGATGAAGAAGGTATTTAGTTTTGGCTTCCACAAGGTCGAATTAGCTTTCAAATTTACCTATTCCTGCAGGAATGAAATCCAAATCCCTCCTCCCCAAGGTATTTGGCATCGTAATTGGTTCATTTACAGATAGAAATCGGAGACCCTGGCCTTTTTTGATGACGACACAAGAAGGTAGTTATTTTTTTGAAATTTAAGTGGTAAAATATTATTTATTAATATTTTATGTATTACATTTACTTATCATATGATGATAAAATAATTATGTTTAGCGTGTTGCAATTTGGATATCTAAAAGCTAACTTTGTCCTTCTTTTTCCAAATTTCGATCCCATGAAATTTCACCTCTGCATTTGGGCGCTTGCCGTTACCCTATTATTCGCCTCCTGCTCGGACACTGAAGAGCTATTTGAGGTATTGCCCTTAACCCAGGCACCATCCCTTCAATCAGGTAAAATCACTACGGACTGGACCGGTATGTACCTCCAGGTGGAGAAAGACTTAAAAGGCTTTAGGCCGGCCCCCACCTCAAGATCTATAGGTTACATTCACATGGGTGCCTTTGAAACCGTGGTTCCCGCCATGGAACATTACAGGTCTCTAAGCTCAGTATTTCCTGATTTTCAACCGCCGGTGTTAAGATATGAGATCAATAAGATCAATTGGCCGATAGCCCTTAATGCTTATTATGGCCGTACGCACAGGTTCTTTTTATATGGTGCGAATGAGTCCCAGATAAATTCTATGAACCAGTTTGAAGCCCTTGAATTGGTTGAACTGAGCAAAAATGTACCCGAAGGAATAGTAGAAACATCTATTGAATGGGGCCAGGCGGTTGCAAATGCAATCATTGCCTATTCAGAAACCGATCGTGAAGGTGCCACACAAGCACGCGAATCAAGTCCTGTTGAATACTTTCCTCCATCCGGAACAGGCCTATGGGAGCCAACAGCTCCTGATTTTAATAGAGCACTCTTCCCATATTGGGGTAAGGTGCGCACGTTTGGCGCACAAAACGAAGATCTGATCAGCCTTCCTCCGGTATACGAGTACAATACGGATACCACCAGTAAATACTACCAAGACAACCTTGAAGTAGCGAACCGTATAAAAAATCTCACCGAACAGGATCATTGGATCGCTGAATTCTGGAGCGACGATCTTACAGGCATGACCTTCAGCCCTCCGGCAAGATTTTTCGCGATTGCTAATCAGATGGTTCCTAAGGTGAGCATGAACCTTGAAGAAACGCTTCACATGTACTGTATCCTGGGTATCGCGACAAATGATGCTGCGGTGGCTTGCTGGAAATCAAAATACATCTACAACACTGAAAGACCTGAAACCTATATCCGAAAATACATCGATCCTGATTTCACACCCATTCTTGGAGAGGCAATTGGCCACCCTGGCATTACCCCCCCCTTTCCGGGCTATCCTTCTGGCCACAGCACATTCGCCGGCGTTGGTGAGCGAATATTTGAACACTTCTTCGGGGAGAAATATGAATTCACTGATCTGTGCCACTTTGGGAGGACTGAATTCAGGGGGTATCCCAGAACTTTTAATACATGGAAAGAATTAGCCGAAGAAGACGCTTATTCCAGGATACCTCTTGGTGTTCATATCCGTATGGACTGTTCGGAAGGACTGCGTTTAGGCAACCTGATGGCAGTAAGGGCACTCGCAATCGACCTTCAGAAGTAGATTTTAAAAAAAGGAACAAGAAATACCAATACATGAATGAAAGGCTAGCTTAATAAGCTAGCCTTCTTCATTACTTAATTCAAGTATTACCTTCAGATCTTTACTATCGCATCCACTTAAAAAGCAACTTTCGGATTTGACTCTTCGTTAAAGGGTTCATACATTCAGATTAAATGGCTTTACGATTTATTTTTCCCTTTCTCTTTACTTTTTTTGCCCTGTCTGTCCAGGGACAAAATTCAAAGCTTGCTGATCAGTACTACCTGGAAGGTGAGTACCAGAAGGCGGGTGATTTATACTTTAAACTTCACGAAACCGCCAAAAAAAATAACAATTACACCTATTTCAATAAATACGTGGAGTGTTTGTTAGCACTTCACGATTATGCAACAGCGGAGAAAGTAATCAAGGAAGTCATGAAAGACACGCCTGATGACTTCAGCATGATGGTGACCCTGGGGAATGTACAGGAGCGGAAAGGCGATTTTGAAAGCGCCCAGGCTTCCTATCGAATGGCTATCGAAAAAATTCCTCCGCGTATGGATGCCATTATCCGCCTCGGGAACGCTTTTATTGAACAAGCGAAATATGATGAAGCGATCGAGACATATGAAAAAGGAGAAACACTCCTTAATAAAAAAGGAATGTTTTCATATCAGTTAGCCGACCTGTATCACCGGAATGGAGACAGGTCCAAAATGACCGAGCAATATCTTTATTCACTGCAGGATTCACCTGACAGAATAGCGAGCATTCAGACAATGATGCAGCGCACACTTCATCAGGATGACTATCCCAATTTACTTTCTCAGCTCTACGCTTTTATCCAGGATTATCCTGAGTCGGGCCAGTTTGAAGAAATGCTGGCATGGACTTTTATGCAGCAAAAGGATTATAGCAAGGCCATGCGACAGGCGAAAGCACTTGATCGCCGTATGGCTGAAAATGGAATGCGTGTCTATCGCCTGGCACAGATAGCGGCTAACGACAAAGATTATACAACAGCTATAGATGGCTTTGATTATATTTTTTCTACACAGGGCATTGGATCGCCCTATTACATGGAAGCAAAGCGAGCTTCCCTGGCTACCAGGAGAAAGCAAATCACGGATAGTTATAAATACACCATCGAACAGTTGCGAGGACTTGAATCAGAATACAATGCATTTGTCGCAGCTCAGGGAATCAATGCAGGCACTGCACTGATCGTTTCGGAGCAGGCGATGCTGGAAGCATTGTATATAAATGACCTTCCCAAAGCCATAGCACTCCTTGAAGAAATTGTAGACTTGCCGGGTATTAATCATTATGTACAGGCAAATGCCAAACTAGATCTCGGCGATTATTACCTCATGTCCGGCGAAGTTTGGGAAGCAACGCTTTTATATTCGCAGGTGGATAAGGCGTTTGTAGAAGACCTGATCGGTCAGGATGCAAGGTTTAGAAATGCAAAGCTTTCCTATTACAATGGTGACTTCGAATGGGCACAATCGCAGTTCGATATTTTGAAGACGTCGACTTCCAAGCTGATTGCTAATGATGCGCTTGATCTTAGCATCTTCATCATGGATGCCATGGGACTGGACAGCAATACGGTTGCTTTAGGCTCATTTGCAAAAGCAGAGCTTCTCATATTCCAAAATAAGCTGGACCTGGCTATTGATTCACTTAATATGCTTGCAAAAAAATATCCTAAGCATGGATTGCAGGATGACATCCTCTATCTGAAAGCAAAATTGTTTGAGAAAAAAAGAGATTATAAATCTGCTGAAACAGCCTACCAGGAAATCATCGAAAAATATCCAAAGGAAATCCGCGCTGACAATTCCATGTTCTTCCTTGCGCAGCTGTATGAAAACCAGCTGAATGATGTAGAGAAAGCGAAAAAATTATATGAGAAGCTTTTTATGGATTATACCGACAGCACATTTGCTATTGATGCGCGCAAACGATTCAGGGCATTGCGTGGTGACTTTGAGCCGGGTGAAGAAAAAACCCAGTAGGAGGTACGAAGTACGAAGTACGAGGTACGAAGTAGGAGGTACGAAGTACGAAATACGAGGTACGAAGTAGGAGGTACGAAGTAGGAGGTACGAAGTAGGAGAGGTATAAAGTATGAGGCACGAGATACTGAAAATTAAGTTTTTGAAATTGTTAAATTTCCCGGATTTTCATTTCACCATCAGTTGAATTATCATGTACGATCCAGATCTCAAGGGAATATTTTTGAGATACTCCCTTGCCATTTACCAGCTTACCAGGAAATTTCCAAAAGAGACTGTATATTTTATTCTAATTGATCAGATCATAAGAGCATCTGCCTCAAGCGGAGCTAATTATCGCGCTTCACAACGGGGTAAATCAGTTCCCGATTTTATTAACAAATTGAAAATTGTTGAGGAAGAACTTGATGAGACTCTGTATTGGCTCGAGTATACAAATGGTGTGGATTCTAAATGGATATCTGAAACAAAAGATCTCATGAAAGAAGGAAACGAGCTTCTGGCCATTACAGTAGCCTCTATAAAAACCTCCCGATTAAATTCAAATCGCCCGAAATCAAAACAATCCCTATAAATAATTTGAAATAACTAAGATTTGATGAAACAGACACCGCTTCTAAGGTTAAACTTAATTTGACAGAATACAAAAGCAATATTTCTTCACAATCCCCTCTTAGGCAGCCAAATGAGGGGTTGGGAAGGGAGAT
>JBDSPM010000151.1:0-2695 GCA_039930325.1 Saprospiraceae bacterium | reverse complement strand
TTTCCACTCTAAAAAGTGTGACAAATCGTCTCGAGAAGTACATTTTGTAAATAGGGTTGGCTTGAACTTAAATAGTTATGCTCTGCTTCCTAATTCTAAAACCTTTCTGCCTCCTTTATTCAAATATACCTCCACCACCTCTTCAACCGTTTTTTCGACATTTCTATACTGAAACCCATCCACCGTCAAACTCTTCCTTGCATCATAACTAAATGTCCCATAAACCTGGTGTACAAGATCAGGCACAGACCATCTTCCTTTACTAAGATTGTTGATAAATAAAATCGATCTCGCAAGCCATTCGGGTGCTTCACGGAAGTTCTTTTTTAAACCCAGCTTTTCAGCGATCAAATGATAGATATCCTTGTAGCTCATATTTACTCCATTCAGCAACCATCGTTCACCTATATTTTTGCTTACCAATAATTGCCCAATAAACTCAACGACATCTCTGACATCCACATAGCCAGTCTGACCACCCGGATACCAGGGCATTTTATTTGCAACCCGATCTATTAATTGCAGGCTTGAATTTTTCCAATCTCCTGTACCTAAAATAATAGAGGGCAATATCACTGAAACATTCAACCCCTCGGATCCTCCACGCCAGACTTCGAGCTCACCCAGGTATTTAGAAAGTCCATACGGCGTGCTGTAATCATTCTGCAGCCATGCATTTGATTCATCAAGAGTTTGATGATTCATTTCTTTGCCGAGCGCGGCAATTGAACTTATATAAACCAAATGATCAACATGGTGTGCAATACATGCATTCACAATAATTTCCGTTCCAATTTTATTGATATTCAGCAGGTCATATTTATCTTCAGGATTATACGAGACCATTGCCGCTGTATGAACCACCCATTCTTTGTCGCGAATTATTTCATACGCATCAAGTATGTCAGGAAGGTTCAACAAATGCCATTCAATTTCATCCTTAAGATCTGAAGGAATAGAATCAGATTTATGAAATGTGGCACTCAGATTCGAATAGCCCCGACTTTTAAACCACCTGAGCATATAGGAACCCAGCAATCCTGAACCCCCTGTCACAAGAATCCTTGGATCATTCATACAGCTCGGTACAAAGCTCCACCGCCCATATTCTGACCAGCTCCTGTCTGTGTGTGGATATTATAGGGCTTGCCATTCATCGTAAGGTAGCCCAGGTATGCGATGAGCAGGCATTCTTTAAATTCAATGATTTCAGAAGCAGGAATTTCAAATGTTAAACCGAAATCCTGGCCCGCACGTCGTAATAATTTTATTAAGTGATCATTATATACTCCGCCGCCACTCATTAAAATTTTAGCAGGCCTCTTAATAATGGATGAAATATGTATGCTGATGAGATCGGCGATTGCCAAGGTAGTCGTGCCTAAGAGATCAGTAATGTTTTCTGTTCTTGAGGACAGGTAATCGAGCCATGAGGAATTGACTTCCGCATTTGATAAGCCTTTGGGTAATCCTGAATTAAATGGAAACATGGCAATAAGGTCATGCAAAATAGAATCAAGCCTGGCCCCCTGCAAAGCAAGCGCACCTCCTCTGTCATAACTAAGATTTGATTTCCTGGCGAGAAAATTTAATGCCTGGTTACATGGACAAATGTCCCATGCGTACCAAACATCTTTATTATCTATAAGTGAGATATTAGCTATTCCCCCAAGATTTAAGTAGCCTTCATATCCACTGAACAGTGCACGATCTGCCACCGGAGCAAAAGGGGCGCCCTGACCGCCTGCCGCAACATCAGCATTTCGAAAAGAAGTAATGGTATCAAGCCCGGTTTTGAGGCAAATATGTGCCCCGCTTCCTATTTGTGTTGTAAAACCACGAGAAGGTTCATGAAAAACGGTATGCCCATGAGAAGCGATATAATCTGCTTTCCATCCACGTGCATCGATCAAATTCTTTGTTTGTTCTCCGATAAAATCTCCAAAGTATGCGTCCAGCTGCATTAAATCCTTACCACTGAGAACGGGTGCGGATTCCAGTTGTCTGTACCATTCACCTGAATAAGATATAGTCGTAGTATCCTCTATTTTCCATTGAACGCTATCTTCATTTTCTTCAATTTGGCACAATGCTATATCCAACCCATCTAATGAGCTTCCGGACATAATGCCTATTATTCGTGAAGGCACAAGCGTTATTTTAAAGTCTGTGTATAAGCCGCAACAGATTTAATCTGGGATTCTGTAAGGATGCCTTCAAATGGGGTCATCGCATTTTTACCTTTTTTAATTTGCATTTCTCGCTCTTCCAGCGTGAACTTACAAACCGTGAGATCTTTAGCGCCATTAACACCCAGCTTTCCATCTGTACCGTGACAGATGATGCAGTTTTTCTTAAAAATTTGTTCGCCTTCGGCTACATTGGCTGTGCCGGTTGGGGCTTTTTCTTTTCCGGCACATGCGATGACGAAGGCCAGCAGGATAAGGGATACGACTAATTTATACATGGTCTTTTCGATGTAGAGAACATTAGATAGAATGGTAAATTTAACCAAAATGAATATTCGTAGCTATTCTCTTTGATACCAGCTACTAAGATGCCAGATTCATGCAGAGTTATAAGATGGAAGTTTTGAATGGTTCGCATTGAGTATAAATTCTAAGAAGGATTATAAGTTGCCCCGGGCTTTAGCGCAGGGTAAAATGAGCAGCACAATTTTGGCTTTAGCCAGAAG
>JBDSPM010000150.1:0-4729 GCA_039930325.1 Saprospiraceae bacterium | reverse complement strand
AATGTTGCTTAAAATTTTAATAAGTCGAAAGATTTAAGTAATATAGCTATGCAAACGCACCCAAAATTTTTCACCCTCATGAAGAATTAATTGAAGCAGTGCTGAAAGAAAAAGGCAATTGATACGGTCAATCAAATTATAAAAGGAAATTCATGAAAAACGATTGGGCAAGTTTTACTGTGATTTCACAATAAATCAAACAAGCTCGTTTGAGGTTTCCTGGTTTTTTCAAACAAGCTTAAATCGTATTCAAAGGGCTGGATGTTTGGCATAAATTTTCGCTTGGCCAGTTGAAAATGTTTTTCAATAATTTCCGCAAATACACCTTCGCCTTTCATGCGGGTTCCGAAGCGACTATCATTCAGTGTGCCGCCATGGGTTTCTTTGATGCGGTTTAGTATTTTCTCAGCTCGGTCAGGATAGGTTTTGTGCGCCCAGTCCGAAAAAATTTCTCCTACATCTCCATTTAACCTGACAATAATATAGCCTGCATTTTTAGCACCCGCATTTGACACTGCTTCAATGATATTCATGATCTCATGATCTGTCAGACCGGGAATCAATGGCCCCAGCATCGCATGGACATAGATACCTGCATCAGATAATTCTTTAATAACCTGCAGCCTTCTGGGAATGGATGCGGTCCGGGGCTCTAAAAGTCTTCTTGTGGATTCCGTGACTGAATTTATTGATATCGCTACAGTCACCAGCCGTTTCTCAGCGAGTCTTTTTAGAATATCGATATCGCGCAACACAAGTGCGCTTTTAGTAATGATCCCAACCGGATGATTGAAGCGATCTACTACTTCAAGAATTTGTCGGGTAAGCTTGAATTTAGCTTCGGCAGGTTGATAGCAATCAGTATTTCCTGAAAGCATGATCGGAGCCGGAATCCATTTGGGTGAAGCCAGCTTTTTTGCCAGGATCTGAGGAGCTTCTCTTTTGATCAGAATTTTTGATTCAAAATCAAGACCTGCGCTAAAACCCCAATAGGGATGTGTATTGCGGGCATAGCAATAGACACATCCGTGTTCACAGCCCTGATATGGATTCATAGAATACTCCATCCTCACATCAGGGCTTTCTACCTTGTTGATCAGTGTTTTTGGATGCGTTTCGAGATACTGGGTTTGCACTTCATCCGGTGGGGCGGTGAAATTCAGCTCAGGATGTGTGGCTTGAATATGTTTATCAAAGGGATTATCGGTATTGATCTGGGCGCCTCGACCTTTCATTAGAATATCAATTTGACTGTAAATTAATCATATTTTGACTAATATAACGTCATATGATAAATTAATTTCTATGTACCCTCAGATGGTACACGCGCTCCCCGCCTGATTTTAATGATCTGCGGCCAAAGGCCCGATCAGCAAAATCAGGCAAGTTGAGTATTGAGTTTTCTTCCTTCACCAAGCTCATGGACCAGATTCGAAGAAGAAATATTACGATTCTGAATAGCTCGGATCCTTCAAAAAATGTTTTAACTGAAAATAAGCAGACCGAAAACACTTTTAAAAGGTAGAATTGACCGTTTCATAATTTATTGAAAGTATTTTTGCATTTACAGGCAGCGATTCTGCCCGGATTGTATCAATTAGCTAACAGTACTTAAGCACATAGCTTTTGCAGGAGCAAGAACTGATCAGACGATGTAAAGCCAATGACCGCACAGCGCAACGATTGCTCTACGAACGGTTTGCTCCCTTATTGATGGCTATTTGCAGGCGGTATGTTGGCTCATTGCATGCAGAAGACGTTTTGCAGGACAGTTTGATTCGTGTTTTTCAGTACTTGATTCAATACCGGAATGATGGTTCGTTCGAAGGATGGGTACGAAGAGTGTGTGTGAATACATGCATCCGGCATCTTGAAAAAGAAAAACGATTGAAGATCGATTACGTCGCGGAAAGCCTGCCAGAATCTCCTGTTGAACCCGATGCGATCCATAAGATGAGTGCAGATGAACTGATCTCGTTGATTGACAAATTACCGGATGGATACAGGACTGTTTTTAACCTGAACGTGATAGAAGGATATCACCATAAAGAAATCGCTGAATTGCTGGGGATTGAAGAAAGCAGCTCACGATCACAATTGACCAAAGCAAGAAAATATATCCAACGTTCCCTGGCGCCTACTCAAAAAGTAGAAATATGAAAGACCAAAATCCTTTTAAACAAAAACTTTACGGCCATACGCTTCCCGTTAAGGAAGACATGTGGACGTTAGTTGAAGCGAGTCTTCCTGAAAAAAGAAGACGATTTCCCTTTCTATGGCTAGCCTTGTCCGGGTTTATCTTGCTCGGTGCTTCGGTAACTGGACTGGCTATCAAGCATCAACTTGTTCATCAAAAGGTAACTCAGGAATTGAACCTTATTGAGGAATCTATAAGTTCCAATACTACACGTGTAATTGAAAACAAAGAACCCATTGCATACACAGAAACAATTTCCAGAGGATCAATTCCAGAACATAAGAAATCAATTCAGTCTATTCAGAAAATCCAACATAACAAATTAAGTCGTAATACTTCTATACCTAATTCAACAGAACCCACTAATGAGGGATCCTTGTTATTTGGAAATGAAATGAGAGTTGCACATGCCCTGAATGGCAGGATTGTAACCGACGCCACAGATGAATTACAATTATTAAATATAAGTGGATTGACATGGGAGAATGAAAATATCACAATGAGCAAGATAAAACCTGATCCAAGCTGTTATAAATTCAAGGGAAAGAATGGTAAAAATGTACTTTCAGTTGACGTATTTGGCGGACCTGGTATGGCTCCAAGAAATTTTGAATCAACAGACAGTGAAACAGCTTTATATGCAGATGCGCGTGATAAAACTGAGAAGAGCCAGTATGCATGGGGTGCAGGAGCTCGCATAAATCTCAACCTCCAACGAGGCTTTGCAGTTAGGTTAGGAATCTTGTACGACCAGATTGGTGACAAATTTGATTACCGGGATCCTTCTTCTTACATGACCTCAATGCGTATAGATTCTTTCTTCGCATCAAACGGCACTTTCTTATATTCTGATACAGTGAACGTGCTTGTCTTTGGAACTTTAATAAAGAAAATTCATAACCGCTACACACATCTGGACATTCCTCTTCTGGTAAGCTATGAGCTTCCGATGGGTAGAGCCACTCTTATGCTTAACGTTGGACCAGTTCTGAATTTAAAGAGCAGTGTCAGGGGTCAAATCCTTGACCCGACTTTAAACCCTGTTCACCTCACCCAGGGCACGCCGGATGAATTGAAAGCCTATAAGAATAACCTTGGACTTAGCATTTACCTTGGTGCCGGTGCTTTATTTCCATTGACAGACAATGTTTCAGCCCTCATAGAACCGAGATTTTTATACAGAATCAATCCTGTAACATTGGATACCTATCCACTAAAAGAACATCGCTCATTTGCGGGTCTTAACCTGGGCATTCGCTATCATTTTAATTAATCCAGACCATGCAGGCAGCATAATGGCAACAAAACGTGTCTATAAAAATAAAAACAGAGAAATGAGCAAGTTTTTTTTAGTATTTGGAATGATGATCATGATGATGTCGTGTGGCAAGGACATCGATCAGTTCATCCCAAATGAGAGACAAGATATAGTGGGAGATATTTCGCGTTTGAAAACGAGGCTGCAAAATGACCTTTCCGGCAGCATAACCTATACTGTATCAGTCCCCTGTCATGGTCTCAAAGCCTTTACTGTCGACAAGGATGTTGTGTTGGTCATTCCTGCAGATTTTGTTGATCTCACTTCACATCCTTGTACTACAGGTTCATTTGATGTAAGAGTGACGGTCTGCGATACAAAGGGGGAAATCCTTGTAGCAGGTATTCCGACGACCTCTGAGCATAAATTGCTGGAATCAAGGGTCGAGCTAAAGCTTGAAATCCTGGATGGTACCACTCCATTGCATCTGGCGCTTGGTAAAAAAATACGCATACTTGTAAATGATCTTGATCCAATAGAGCGTATGGAGCTCTTCTATGGTCAAGGATCAGACTGGCTGCAGGCAGATGGCGATCCCAACAAATGGGATAATGTAGCCAACGAAGAATGGTGGATCCAAACTGACAGTGCGGGCCAGGCCATCACCGGATTTGGATATGAATGTTTCAGTGACAGTATTGACTGGGTAAATGTGGATGTCTATTTCCAGATTCCTGAAGCACAACGTACACCGGTTTGTGTAGAACTGCCTGAAGAATTTACTAATACCAATACACAGGTATTTATTGTGTTTGATGATTATAAGAGCATAACAAATCTCCCGGGTGACGCAGATAAACATCAATTCTGCGAACATTATGGTTCTACTCCGCTTGGATTCAAGGCAACCTTTGTCGTGATTTCAGAAAAAGGAGAAGGGAACTATTATTTCGCAACAAAGAGCACCACGATAACACCTTATCTCACAGAAAGTATCGTGCCATTGAAGACACCTTACGAAGAAATAAAACATTATATCATGGGATTGTAATACCGTTTGAGGGGAAGTCAACCGGTCACAATTAGTATTTTTCCAAATTCTTTTTTGTCAACAACAAAGCCTTACAAAAAGTGTAAGGCTTTTTTATGCCCCCTGCCCCCTAAAGGGGAATCCAATATTGGAGTGTTCGTTTGTTACAGAGATATCGCTCCTATGGAGCTTACAATTTTCCATGCCGTACGAGATAGCTAATAAAGGGGAAGTGGAGTGTTCG
>JBDSPM010000149.1:0-5800 GCA_039930325.1 Saprospiraceae bacterium | reverse complement strand
ACATCAAATCAATATACAGGTCAACAATGGGATGCACCAAATGGATGGGCGCCTCTTCAATGGATTACGTATGAAGGATTGAAAAAATATGGCGCAGATACACTTGCGAATGAAGCTGCACAACGATGGCTCACATTGAATGAAAATGTCTTTCAACGAACCGGACGAATGATGGAAAAATATAATGTGGAAGATCTTTCACTTGATGCGGGTGGTGGAGAGTATCCTGTTCAGGATGGCTTTGGCTGGACTAACGGTGTTTATCTCGCTTTGGCTAATGCGCTCAGATAATATTCGTCATTGCCCCCGCACCCCTGAAATCAACTTCATTTTGCAAAAATCATTCATCTTTCGCGACGCAATAAGCTCATTAAAATAAAAAAGACTCCGGCTGTCTACTCTAACAACCGGAGCCCTGAAAAACTATTTTTATTTATCTCAATTTAATATAACCGAACAAACCATGCGATTCATCATCGGGTCCGGCAGTAAAGAAAAGCTGATTCAGATCGCCTACCGGAATTCCATTTGATGGAAATGTAAGTGACCATAATCCCTCTATCGTGATTGGTGTACTACCATCTTTCAATTGCCCCTTGTAAACACCGTCCTTATCAAATATATTGATTCTGCCGTCGCCAAAGTTACCTATCAGTATGGCCCCTGAGCCCTGATCGAAACCATCTGGTGCTTTTGCAATTCCCCATGGACTATTCAAAGTCCCTTGTGATGCAAATCGTTTAACAAGTGTGCCATCCGTTTTAAAAATATTAACGTACCCATTTCCTGCACCGCTGACATCATCATATTTATCAGCACTTTGCTTCGCATAGGTGACAAATAATTTACCGTCTATGTTCTGCACATTGAATGGAGCGAAACCCGCGGGAATAGTAGCATCCTCAAATGGTTTGGTAGTGACGTACGCAAAATTTTTATCCAAAACTTCAATTTCCCCTTCAGAAAAATTAGCGATATATAAGAAATTTGCACCTCCGTCAGCTGCCAGTGCGACGCCTTTGTATACAGCACCACTGGGATGATTATCAACAACTTCCACCGCTGTAGTTCCTGAACTCCATGAATGAACTGTACCTTCTTCGCCTACATAGATAAATTTGCTGACCAGTGAAGTTGATGGAATTACAAAATCAGCGGTACCATTATACACTACACCTGTAGGTTCTCCTTCTACATTAATAGGAGCCAATAAGGTTACACCATTCCTATCGTATACCGTAGTAAGATCCTTTTCAGTAGATGATATCCAGAAAGCCCCGGTTGGGCCGATGGCAGTTCCCCATGCATTTACAAGATTTGTATCTATTCGTGTCGCATTGTGATCATTTGAACTGGCTACCAAGTTCACCTGCTGATAACTTGCATCCGGATTAGCGTTGTCATCCTTGCAACCTGGGATAAAAGTCCATGTGACTAACAAAAACATGAGGGATAAAATGTATGATTGAGGAAGATTTTTAATTGTACTAAAGAAAGAATTATTCATTTTTTGTTGATTTAGTGAAAACTATGTTAAATGATTAAGAATGAACAGTTCTAACCCGGGAAGGTTATTCCTTCCTTTGCTAAATAGGCTCTTTTAAGGTTAAGCTGGATTATTAGTGATATGAATTAGCATGTCACGTGTGCAGTCTGAAATTGAAGTATAGGGGATAATATGATTATAACTACATGCGATAAAATGATATATAAGTTGCAAATTTAATTTACTGCTTATTTGAAACAAACTGAGTATTGCGTTTCAATCCTCTAAAACCGGTTCTTTTAATAGGTGATTTTGAAAACAATTTATCAAATACCTCTTCAGTCATTTCTAACCAATCTTCGTTTTTCAACCCAGTTACGTTTTCATCCATTTGAAATGCAGGCTCATTATGCGGTTTTGAAAACCGATTCCATGGGCACACTTCCTGGCAGATATCACATCCGAAAATCCAGTCATCCATTTTTCCTTTGAATTCATCCGGTATATTTGATTTCAACTCAATCGTGAGATATGAGATACACTTTGAACCATCCAGAACGTAACCTTCAGGGGAGATAGCTTCTGTAGGACAGGCATCAATACATTTCGTACACGTGCCACAATGATCACGGATCGGATGATCATAGGCAAGTTCGATATCCAGTATCAGCTCGGCAAGAAAAAAATAACTTCCTTTTTTTGGATGAATAAGTAGCGTATTTTTTCCAATCCAACCCTGTCCGCTGCGTTTCGCCCAATCCCTCTCCATGACAGGCGCTGAGTCAACAAATACTCTTCCCTTAAAATCGCCGACCACTGTCCTTAATTCGGAAACCAATTCCTTTAATTTGCGACGGACAACTTTGTGATAATCTTGGCCATAAGCGTACTTGCTGATTTTGAATTGTGAGTTGTGAGTTGTGAGTTGTGAGTCATGCAACGTGAGTTGTGAATCGTCAGTCGTGAGTTGTGAGTTATTAGAAAAATTTAAAGTTCCCTTCAGGGGATTTAGGGGCAAAGGTTCCGGAAAATAATTATAAATCAAACTCACTACGGACTTTGCACCAGGCACGAGCTTCGTTGGATCCACCCTGAGGTCAAAGTGATTTGCCATATACCCCATCTCTCCATGGTACCCTTTCTTCAACCATGCCTCAAGTTGTTTGGCCTCCTCATCCAATCTCTCTGCCTTCGAGATGCCGACACCCATAAATCCCAGACGCGAAGCCAGTTCTTTCAGTTTTTGAGTTCGATTAGGAATTAGAGAATTCATATCCATCGATTCCACAATTTCATATTAGAAGAAAGATAAGTCCATGCACGCATCTCTTCAGGGTATTAACAAAATTGTAAAATCCAAATTTTTACATACTACCAGTTTTGATTAGGCTTTTTCGCCTATCTGATCGATTTTTCAGTATCGTAATTTTTATTGTATTAACTCTGGATTTACATTATATTTACATAAAATATAATTTAACATCAAATTTTATTGATAATCAAGGAGTTATATATTCAATTTGAACCGAAATGTAAATAAATTAATACTCAGCACATTTTGAACCGCTATTTTTTCATATTTCTATTCATCATTCCATTAAGGTTATTATCCAATCCTTATCCGGTCACTATTATTAACGGGCTTCTTGTTTCTAAAGCTACCATTGAGGGCAAAGAAGTGGTCATCATTTTTGATACCGGTGCTCCAGGACTGATACTTAACAGCCGTTTATATTCAACCGATTCAAGGACAAAAATCCAATGCGCAGGAGTGAATGGAAATTTTGAATGCCAGACGTATAGCGTCAAAGAATGGAACTGGTTGGGCATCAGGCACAAAAGAACCACAGCCTTATTATCAGATTTATCTTCCATTGAAGATATCCTTCATAAAGAAATATATGCCCTGGTAGGTCTTTCCGCAGTGGGAGATTATTATGTTTCTATCAATTTTGATAAGCAATATATTTCATTGTCAGACAAAATGGAAGTGGATAAACATTCCTTGATCCGGTTTCAATATGCTGAACATATACCGGTCATATCCTGCAGAATAAATGGAGAGAAAAAACTTCTCGGCCTGGATACCGGCTCTGAAGTCAACTATTTATTTTCTGCTGATAAAACAAGTATTGGAGTAGAATCATCAAATTCACATGCAGTGATTATCGTTAGTCCGGACAATCGGGAAGTCATCAGCTTTGGACGTAACATGGAACTCACGCTTAAAGATGAAACTGTTTACCCTTCGGCTTTTATAATGGGAAGTAATAAACCGGGAATATTGCTCAATGATTCTTTCGATGGCCTATTGGGACAACCATTTCTCAGCAGGTTCAATATTACCATACATCCTTCGAAACAAATTGTCATTTTTTCTCCGAGGACTACAGGTGATGACTTGCCTGGTACACTGACAGCACAGTTATAACACCCTATTCCACTATCTGCAATTTGGCAAATCTCAACATTATTCTCCTTTCATTGTCGGTGCCTTCATCAAACTGAATTGTAGCCACCCTGTTTTCCCTTGCTCCATCTATGGCAACCACTTTTCCTTTTCCAAATTGCAAATGCAGCACATGCATTCCTTCAGCAATTTGTTCTGTTGGGCTTGGTTTAAAATCAGCAGGACTAACACGGGGCTCATAATCACGTTTGCGACCAGGCCTGTCCATCAACAATTTAGGCTCAGGCAGCACAGGCTTACCTCTTCGTTCTACCGTGGTTTCAAAATGCTGCTCATCGATCTCGTCCAGAAACCTGCTGGGATCATTATACCTGAATTGTCCAAACTGATACCTGCTTGCCGCATACGAAAGTGTCAGAAATAATTTTGCCCTCGTAATAGAAACATAGAACAACCTTCTTTCTTCATCTAATTGGTCAGGCGATCCAAGCGATAAGTATGAAGGAAATAAATTTTCTTCAAGGCCTACTACGAAAACTGATTTCCATTCAAGCCCTTTCGCGGTGTGCGTGGTCATCAGGCTGATATAATCCGGCACCTCATCCTTCTTCTCATCCGAATCTGTCAGGAGCGCAATATTCGTCAGATACGCCGCAAGACTCCGGTCCAATGGATTTACTTTTTGCGCATCTCCTGCCTCTGAGGATTCTATATTATCTGTGTCATCTGCTAAATCTGTGGTGTCTGCGTAATCTGCTACATCTGCGGTGTCGTTTTCTACAAACTCCTTGATCCCATCCAGTAAAGCAGTTACATTCTCCAATCTTCCTATCCCTTCTATACTGTGATCCTGGCGCAATTCCTCATATACGCCACTTTCCCGCGCCACTAATAAAGCAACATCATATGCCGTCGCATCTTTTGATTTTTGTCTGAATTTTTCAATCATCTGCACGAATGAAAATAATTTACCCTTGCTGGCATAATTTCCACTCTTAAGTATACTCCACATGCTTACACCTTCCGCCACCGCACGCGCTGCTATCTGATCCACTGTTGTTTTTCCGATTCCGCGTTTTGGATAGTTAATGATCCTCTTGAAAGCCTCATCATCTCTTTCATTGATAGTCAGCCTGAGATATCCAAGTATATCTTTTACTTCCTTTCGCTGGTAAAATGATAATCCGCCAAAAATCCGGTATGGAAGATTTTGTTTTCGCAGATGCTCTTCGAAGACACGGGATTGTGCATTCGTTCTGTATAGAATGGCGATATCTTTATGTTCAAGATGGTTCCTGTTTTTTAATTCGATGATGGTGCTCGCAATTAGCCTGCCTTCTTCCACATCACTTACAGCTTTGATCAGCTTTATTCGGTGGCCTACACCGAGATGCGTCCATATTTCCTTTGGGATTTGTTTGTTATTATTTTGAATGACTTTATTAGCTGCCTGTACGATATGCTCAGTGGATCTGTAATTCTGTTCCAGCTTATACACCACAGCCTGGGGAAAATCCCTTTCAAATTTCAGGATGTTTTCAATCGTTGCACCACGGAATGAATAAATACTTTGTGCATCATCACCAACGATACAAATGTTATGTGCGCTTCCCGGATACAAAGCCAGAAGTTTGATGATCGCATACTGCAGGTAGTTGGTATCCTGGAATTCGTCCACAAGCAGATACTGAAATATGCGCTGATATTTCTCACGTACGTGATCTGTGTTTTCATCCAGCAATCGAAACATCTGTAATAGCAGATCATCGAAATCCATCGCACCTGCCTGCGAACACCGAAGAAAATACCGCTCGTAGATCTCATAGATCATCGGGCGCTTATTGATGCGATCATAGAGCACGAGATCATCATCCTTTGCATACATTTTGGGCGTGATGAGATTG
>JBDSPM010000148.1:0-7912 GCA_039930325.1 Saprospiraceae bacterium | reverse complement strand
TATATCTCTTCGTGATGAATGTGGATGCATCGCTTGAAAGTTCTCCTCGAAGGATCCAATCTGCGTCGGAAGACGAAACGTCATGTGCAGTCCATTTGATCTTTGCATCGCTGATATAGCTGCCGGTGGGAATAAGGATGTCCTTAAATCGCCAGCCAAGGGTTTGCTGGCCATTTCTTTCTGTCATTGTGAGGACTGCCCGTATAGGATTGACGGAACCATTATCCTGATGCTCTTCTGCATCATCACTTGCACTACTTATCCGCCTGGATATTTGTCCTGTTTTTTTTGTGACCTGCGATGTGATCCACCACTCTGACAATTCTGTTGAATGCCATTCTGCGTAATATCCATTTTCATAAGGATGAATTTCTGTAGAATCCAGAGGATAGGTGATGACCTGAGTAGAAATGTCGTTGCTGAACAGGCCGTCCTCATTTGGGCCTGAGTAGCGAAGTGCCGCGACATCAAAAGCATCTTTCGCAGATATGCATTGGGCACATCCTGTAGCATTCACAAGGTTATTTGCCTCGGTGGTGACATAATATCCTCTCAATTTAATAGACCCACTTACTGGCAGTGAACTCGTCAACACCCAATTCCTGGACAAGAGATACAAGCTATCCGTTACCGAAAACGCCTGATTTGATTTGTAAAGACTAAGCGTAGCATTACCCAAGTCTTGCCCCTGAGGATTGATGCTGAATATTCTTTGTCCACCCTGATCAAAATGAATCCAGTTGTTGCCGGATACAGGTTGTGTCAATTGAACGGCAGCCCCATTGTAGATCTGTACACGATCATACACATTGATCTGATCAACCGCAAGACCTTCTAATTCAAGGCCGATATCACTTTGCATAACCCAGCGAAACTGCACAGTAGTATTCGTCACAGGTACCGTTATCCCACAGGTGATCCATTTTGATTGTGTTCCATTCCATCGATTGGATGCATCATTATACCAATTTGTACCACTTCCCTGAGTACCTAGTTTTGTCCAGGTCGAACTTCCGGCTATTCTGTATTCTACCCAGGCATAATCATAATTAGGTTCAAGCTGATATTGAAAAGCAAATGACAAAAAAGGTTGTGTGAATCCCGTGAAATCAAAACATGGCGAATAGAGATAAGACATTTCATCTGCGTTGTGAGTGCCTGTTAAATTAGTCGTCCATATTTTTTGGCCTTCAGCAGCATGTGAAAAAATTTCCTTGCCTGGCACACCGGTCATCCATGAAGAATTAATTCCTCCTGCAACCCAGCCATCAGCACCGGTTTCAAAACCTTCACGATATGGAAATTTGGTGACCAATACTGAATTGACAATGTCACTACGCAATGTATCATTATCATGAAAGTCATCCTGCGGGCTTGTGACCCATGCTATAAAGTGATATATTCCCGGAAGAGAAAAATCGTATGTTGGATTTAATGTCTGATTGATTGTTGAATTACCTGGTATCATTCCTATCAACATGGAATGAATCATTCCTCCATTGATTTTCCATAGGACAGATATGCTATCGACCGGATTTTGGGTTGTATTAGTGATATTCACATGCATGGATTCTATTCCCAGTCCGCAGGAAGCAGCTTGAGGGTTTAGTAGTTGGCTGACAGTGACATCTCTTTGCACCACGTCAAAAGCAATATCATCAATGGTCTGTCCATCCTCACTTGTCGTCTGACCTGCAGCAGCTTTCACGTCATATGTAAATTTTACCTGGAAGGATGAGGTGAAATGCTGGTTGTGTTGTGACAATAAGCTGCTGACATTAAGGCCAATGATATGTTGGTAAATTCCGCGCAGGTTAGCGTCATTTGGTAAATAGGCCAAAAGAAGAAATGAATCCTGATCAGAACCCCTGATCCATATAGCCTCTGTATTGGCTATATCAGGTATGATCTCATGATGCATAAAATAAAGACTCATCAAAACCTGATCGGTCATGACAGAATAGTTGGACATATTCAACGTGAGAAAAAGATTCGCATTTTTTGAGGCGGAATTTTGTGTTGCATCAACGGTGAGGGCCCTTTGTCCTGAATGACAAAATGGAGTACCTGCGAATGTTCGTACCCTGGTTGTTGATTGAAGCTGAGCATCCCATGCATCCAGGCCAGGCAACCCAATCCGGTCATCCAGGATTTGTACATCAGGTTCAGAATCAAAATTTTCCAACCATGGAAGCGTGATCACGGAATTCGGAAGATGTTCAATATGAATGCTGAGTGTATCATTCAGGTGCAATGGATCAGATGCATACGTAGTCCATATGCGAATAGCATACATTCCCGTAGTTGAAAAATTAGCAGTTTGATTAAACGTAAAAATTTTCCCGCTGCCTGCATTTAATGTTCCTGCAAAAGATTGTGTGACGGGAGCTCCGTTATTGATTACATAGGATAAAGAAAAACCTGAAGCGTTCGTAGTTCCTTCATTTGTAATATGAACTTTGATGGAATCCGCAACACCAAGCGCTGAAGAAGTAAATTTTCTTCCTGACATAGGTTGAATGATAGAATCCAATCGCAGATCATCACTCCATGTACATTGATTGCCTCCTGAAGGTGTAATTTGAATTGCGCGTGTCCTTAATCCCTGTTGTCCGGATGTAAATGCTGCGGCTACCGTAATCCAGGCAGCCGAATCAATAGGAAGACCTCCCACTATCATTGAATTCGTGGAAGTTGTGCTAAAAGAAAGGAGCTTTTCATTTTTAATTGCTGAGATCTGATAATGGTCTGCTGATGCGACTGTATCCCACGTCAATTGTACATAACCATTGCAAGGTGATGAACCCACCAGGTTACCTGGTGGAGCTAAAATCACGGCGTTGTTATTAGAAGTGTCTTGCATGGCATTTGAAGCAGTCACTCTTACTTTTAATTTTTCAGTAGGAATATTTGGAACAAACCAATCCATGTATCGTCGGTTTGAAGGAATGTTATTTGCCAATACTATCCACGAACCGCCGATAGTTGTTTTGTATTCTACTGTAAAAGTTGAAGTGCCTGTTCCATAAGCATCCCATCTGATGTATTGTCTGTCATTTGGCAATGAAGTATTTCCAGGTTTGAATACTTCTCCGCCATCAGGTGATTGTATCGTAATGCCTGCATGTTGAATGTCCCAGGTAAGCCATGCCAGCTGAGGGCCCATTGGAACTTTGTATCCTTTGACCCGCAAAGTATATATTCCGGCAACGGGTGCCTGAATGGTAACTTGTTCATAATTATTCAGATGATCTGATCCTGTTGTCGCAGCAGATGAAACTCCAGACGGTGTATAATTTAATTTCCATGATTTCAGTGTATCGCCATTCGGTGAAATGACGACAAGATCGAGGTCATTGACAAGACTTACAGTTTCATAGGGTGCTGCGGCCGGATCAGTCCACATCAACATCACATCCACGGAAGCTTCGCCTGCAGGAAGCGAAATAGTCCTTGTAAATATTTGTTGATTATCGACTGACAAGGAGGTGTAATGACTGGATTCAAGAATTTCTACGGAGCGCACACCATTGATGCGTCCAAATCCATAGAGGAAATCAGGACCGGTTGAGCCCAAATCATCTGCGCCATTGCAAATGACGTTTTTGATCAATGCCGCGTCAGGCAGACTGTCGTTGTGGAGTTGGCTGTACCGTTGATACAAAAGTGTAGCCATGCCCACCGTTGCCGGAGATGAAAAGCTCGTTCCGCTGTTGCTTGCATAATTGTTATTATTAATCGTACTGAATCTCCCTGCTCCATAAGCCACCACCTCCGGTTTCAATCGGCCATCTTCGACGGGGCCGCGACTTGAAAAGGAAGCAATCGCATCAGTGATCAGGATGGCGCCTACTGTCAATACATTTTTTGCAGGTTGGTATCCGCCGGCAACTGTTGCATAACCGGCCGGAAAGGGAATGCAGAAAGCACCGCCTGAATTGCCGGCTGCAAAGACATGGAGCAGTGAAGGATAGCTTCTCATCATCGCATCCAGGGCAGCGCTCGTTCCGTTATAATCACCGATGTAGGCACAATCATTCAGGCTGGAGCCATAAGAATTATTTGTCAGGGATAAATTGTAATCGCTGACATACTGAGGTGATGCCCAGAGAATATCTGAAAAATTCCTGGTCAAAACGTTGGCATTTGGGGCATAACCAGATCCGAAAGCAGGATCAACAAGACCGGCGCCGGTGATGATGCCGGCAACTTCGGTGGAATGAGCGCTGATACCAAAGCTCGCCAAATCAAGAATTGAATTAGACAGGTCTTGATGTACTCCTATTCTCCCTTCATCCCCTATGCCAACTGTAATACCCGATCCGTCCAGGTTTCGGGTGAGCGGAGATTTCAGGCCCCAGCCTCGCTCTGCATTGATTAACCTGTAGTTAATAGCCTCATCTTTCGGAATATTTTCAATAAATGAAATCCAGGGTGTGCTGATAACCTTTTCCTTAACTGCATCAGGAACTTCAACATCAATGAAGCCGAATTGAAATGCGCGTGTATCAAGCAAATTAAGATGGTTAGCCTCAGCCCAATTTTTAATTTCTGATAGTGGGATTCCAGGTGCGATAGTTATTCGCCAGTTGTAGAAAGAAGATCTTTCCTGTGTGGAGAAACCTTTTTTATAGTCAGGATCCAACTGCCATAGATATTTTAAATAAGCATCATTTATTATTCCCTTTATACGAACCCAATACAAATGATCTTTAAGTGCATATAAAATTTCAATACCATTTGATTTCAGTGATTCTCTTTCCGATTTTGACATCACATGATCTGCTGTATAAAAGAGATACTGCGATTTTTCATCAGACCTGGAAGCAATACCAGGGGCCAAGAGAGGAAAAGTGCCTGTTTTAAAAGTTATAGAAGGCTGCCCTGTTGTAGTTTGGCTACAAAAGAAAATAAGGAAGGAGAAAAGAAGGAAACGAGCAACATCTGAATAATTCACTTCCATAAAAATACGAAATCCTGCCTCCTTTAGACTATAACCGATGTGGTTGAACTCATTAAAAAGAAGAAGTGTATGGTTTTATAGAAATTCCATATTTGAAATCTTCTTTTCATTTGAAATGACGTTTTTGAAATAACCTGTCAAATAATAATTTTTAAAAAATTAAAATTTCAATTATTGTCCTGATAATTCTATTATCTTTCGTGCTGATCAATTAAGATTTTTCGATGGAAATATTTCAGTCGGAAAGCCAGCAAGTTACGATCCTCGGGAATCCCTCTTTACGGAGGGATTCTTTATTTATAGCTTGTTTGTTTTGTATTTTCTTTTTTTCCTCTTCACTTCCTGGTCAGGGAGTGATAGGATTAGTAGCAGATAAAATTTCCAGGCAGCCGGTTGGAGAAGCTATTGTCTCAGTGTTACGAGGAGATACAGTGGTTGCTCTCCTTTCTACAAATCAGCAGGGCCAGTATCAATATGATTCACAAGGAGCTGAAAGAATCCGTGTCTTGATTCGTGCAGCTGGATATAATCCATTGACATCAGACGATATATTATTGGATGGATATTCAACTTTCCGACTGGAGAATCTTCTTGATGCAAATGTCTTCGTTCTGGATAGCGTCACTGTAGAAGCAGGCAAAATACCCGAATCTTTTGGACATATAATTTCTGCTGAAGACCTTGTTTTTACTGCTGCGAATTTTGATGATCCTTTACGGGTTGCTATTAGCATGCCCGGTGTTGTTCAGTTAAATGATCAGGCTAATCATCTTTCCATGCGGGGCAAATCTCCCGTATTTAACGGCTGGTATCTTGAAGGCCTTGAGATAGTCAATCCAAACCATACCAGCAATGCCGGAACACTCTCTGATCTGCCAACACAATACGGGGGTGGCGTTAATATGTTTTCGGCGCAAATCCTTGGGTCAACAAATATTTATACCGGTTTAAATCCAATATCTATAGGTAATTCTTCTGGCGCGGCGATCGATATGGAGCTTTATGAAAGCGCGAAACCGGAATGGCGGGCTAAAGCTGGTTTCATTGGTTTCGAGCTTGGTGGTGGTACTTCACTGGGAGGTGGAAGCATTATTGATTTTAACCTGCGGTACAGTTTCACCGGCTTGCTTTCAAATCTCGGAGTTGATTTTGGCGGAGAAAGAATTGGTTTTTATGATGGAGTGGCTTCCTTCAGGAACCAGGGCAGGAGACATAAATTAAAATTATTTGCCTGGGCCGGTCGCAGTGAAAATAAATTTGACAAAGTTGAAAACGCGGATGACATAACGGAATACAAAGATTTTTTTGACATTGATTATGGAAATGATATCCTGGGCATGGGAGGAAGATATGATTTGACGCTGGGCAAGGCGTTGTTTTTGAAAAGCGGTTTTTCGTATTCTACGAATCAATCTTCTTATTTAAAAAACGGTTTGTTTGAGTCCGTCATGACCGACATAGACCGAAATGATGAAATTTCGATAACCTCGTCTTTTCTTGAGCTGACATTCTTATATTCTCAACGCGTTCATTCTACCTTAGGTATCCACTATTCGAAGAGAGCGTATGATAAAGAAAGCTATTATAGTCTGCCTTTTCCTGAAGAAGCCCGGGCAAGGCCATCTCTTGAATTTGTAGCCTCATTGTCCTCCGCTTTTCAGCTTCAGCTTGCCGGGGATTTATATCATTCATTTACTCATCATTTTACGCTGCCCGGATACAGGGCCGTATTGTCATTTAGTCCTCATCACACCTACAGGATCTATGCCGGTGCAAGGCATTCTATCGGCGAGCCCTCATTCCATGGCTACAGTATCAGGTCGGATAATTATGAAATGGGATATAGCCTAAGCGGAAAAAATCAAATGGCCGGCATCAATGTGTATTACCAGCAAATGAATCATATTGCTGTGTATTTTTTAGCAGTTGAGCCGATTGCTTTCGAATATTTATCTGATTATCCTAACAGTGTTTATGCAGGTGCTCTTGGATTCAACCAGGATGGTATTTCCAGGAACCTGGGGATTGAAGGCCAATGGAATTACAAAAGCAATTCGGGACTGATACTCGATTTCAACCAATCCGTATATAAAAGTGAACGGGGCATCACAGGAACCACGCTGGATGGAGGAAGGTATGATGGCAGATTCACATCTCACATGGCTATCAGCAAGGAAATCATACACGAGAAAAAAGGCAAAAACAGGATATGGAACCTGTCTCTTCGCGGTTTGCTAAATGGTGGCTTGTGGGAACCTGTAATTGATGAACTGCAATCTGATTTGCAACAAACTACGGTTTATGCATATCCTGTCAACTATGATCAACATCTTTCGATGTATAAAAGGCTTGATATGGGTATATCCCGAACAATTGCGACTACAAAAATCCGCTGGAGATATTCCCTTAATGTCCAGAATGTGTTGGGGTTAACTAATGTGGCTTACCATTATTATGATCCCTTTCTACATGAGGTGAAGGCGCAGGAACAGCTGGGTTTAATCCCTATTTTTTCCGTTCAGGCCTCCTGGTAAGCCGTTCAAAAGAATTTTTTCCAAAACTCTAAAGGATTGCTAATTTTAACCACATAAAACCAAAACCAATTATGGACGACAAAACCAAATCAATCGTAGCTCACATCACTATTATCGGCTGGATCATAGCCTTGGTAATGAATCAATCAGACAAAGGACCAAATACTTCCTTCTACCTGAGACAGGTCTTAGGGATTTTTATTTTAGCTGCTGTAGGTACAATTCTATTAGGTCTTCTGGGGATTTACACGTTATACTTAATCTGGATCTTCCTCATGCTTGGCCTGGTGATCATTAGTTTACTTTATGCTTTGGGCGGCACACAAAAACCGGTTCCTGTATTAGGTGTAATGTTTCAACAGTGGTTTAAAGGCATTTCCTGATTTACCTCTGACCGCATCTTTTTAAGAAACTT
>JBDSPM010000147.1:0-6348 GCA_039930325.1 Saprospiraceae bacterium | reverse complement strand
GCTCAGGCAATATTCATCCATCCAAAAGCGGATTATGTGATATATAAAAAACCAGGTTTGTAAAGCTTGACATTGAACAAAATTATATATGTTTACGTCATATTAACAAAACACAATGAGAGCAATTTCATTTACGGTTCTACTCCTAATGATATCAGGTATGACAATAATGCATGCAGTATCCTGCAAGCCCACTCCTTCGCATACTGAAGCGGAAAAGTTGGCAATCAGGGTAACACCTCCTGAATGGTCGAAAACGGCGAACATTTACGAGGTCAATATCAGGCAATATACTCCTGAAGGAACTTTTGAAGCGTTCCGGCAACATCTCCCAAGACTTAAGAAAATGGGTGTGGATATTCTTTGGCTGATGCCTGTTCATCCCATAAGTGTTCCTAAAAGAAAAGGTACACTGGGAAGCTATTATGCAGTCTCCGATTTTCAGGCCCTTAACCCACTTTTCGGAGATAAGCAGGATTTCAGGAGGTTGGTCGATTCAGTTCATGCATTAGGCATGCATATTATTATTGATTGGGTTCCTCATCACACGGGATGGGACCATCCGTGGATAAAAAATCACCCTGAATATTATAATAAAAATGCCAAGGGCGAAATTCGTGATCCGATAAATGAAGAAACCGGTGAACCGTGGGGATGGACAGATGTAGCAGAACTAAATCTTTCTAATCCACAAATGCGCCGACAGATCATAGATGATATGATCTATTGGATCCAGGAATTCCATATCGATGGATTCAGGGTTGATCACGCACTCGGCGAACCTCCCGATTATTGGGATGAAGTAAGTAAGACGCTCGCAGGTTTGAATAAACCACTATTTATGCTTGCAGAAGGGGAAGAACCTTATTTGCGGAATGATTCAAGCTTCATCGCAGGGTATGCCTGGAAATTTCATCACATGATGAATGACATAGCGAAAGGAGGAAAGAGTGTCAATTACCTGGATTCCATCTTAGCGGATGAAAGAAAACATTATACCCATGGATACAACATGTATTTTACCAGTAACCATGATGAGAACAGTTGGGCAGGCACTGAATTTGAACGCATGGGCGATGGGGCTAAAACTTTCGCCGCGTTTAGCTTTACGGTTGACGGGATTCCATTGATCTACAGTGGTCAGGAAGAACCTCTTAAAAAGCGATTGGCTTTCTTCGAAAAAGATACGATCCCATTTAAAAATTATGAGTTTGAATCATTTTATGCCACTTTATTGAATTTGAAAAAACGAAATAAGGCACTATGGAATGGTGCTGATGGCGGTTTGTCAAAAAGGATCAATACATCCGACCAGGTGTATGCATTTACACGGCAAAAAGATGGAGATAAATTTATAGGCGTATTCAATCTTTCTGACAAGCTACAGACTACAAAGCTTGAAGTTCCTATTGAAAATATGCAGTTGGTCTTTGGTGGCAAGGAAATTAACCTGGCTAAAGGAGATGAGATCACCTTAGCTCCATGGGAATATTTTCTATTTTCAAATAAATAATATGAAAGTACATCTGTGGGCTATGGGTGCCGTATCAGATGGTTGGGTTTCCGAAGGTGAAAAAATCTATGTGAAACGTATCGAGCGCTACCTTCCCTTCGAATATAAATGCATCCAGCCCGGAAAGAGCAGCAAGGACAAAATTAAAGTGCTCACAGCTGAGGCAAATTGGTTGAAAGACCAATTAGAATCGATTCCTTCAAAAATTATTCTCCTTGACGAAAAAGGCCCACAATTCACTTCTGAACATTTTGCCAGGCGACTTGAAAAATGGCAACAGGGAACACATAAGCGTCTCGTATTCCTTATCGGTTCAGCGTATGGATTTGATGATAGCGTGTATGCCTTGGCCAATGAAACTTTAGGAATATCTTCCTTGACGCTGCCTCATCAAATCTGCAGGTTAGTATTTCTTGAACAGGTATACAGAGCGTGCACTATCTTGAAGGGAGAATCCTATCATCACGAATAATACCGGAGATATACATAATTTAAAATAAACTCAGATGGGAATATCCATCACCATCATTATCATCATTTTCACTTGCCTTGTCTCCTACCAGGGATTCAGTAACTATGGCTTCATAGACAGGATGAAACATTCTCCATCCCGTGAATTCGCTTTTAAGGAATACTACCGTATGCTGACCTCTGGATTTATACATGCAGACTGGGCACATTTACTAGTGAACATGTTCGTCCTCTACAGCTTTGGAGAGTTTATTGAATCCTATATCGTTTCCGAATTCGGTAAGCCTGGTGGTCGTGTTATATTCCTGGTGATGTATTTACTGAATATCATTCTTGCTAATATTCCTACGTACATACGTCAAAGGCATAATCCTTCATTTTCCAGTATTGGTGCCTCAGGCGCAGTCAGTGGAATCATATTTATATTCATTCTGCTTCGCCCCTGGTCGATGCTTTCTTTATTCTTCATCATTCCGGTACCGGCCATCATAGTAGGAATAGGTTATCTCATTTATTCATCCTGGGCAGCCAATAGAGAACATGGAAGATTGGATCATTCAGCTCATTTCGCCGGAGCTATATCGGGCATGCTGATGATCATACTGCTCAGAAAAGAAATCATATTCGATTTTTTCCACAGACTTGTATCTGACTCTCCTTTCTAATAGTCCCCCTTTCAGGGGGCAGGGGGCAAAGAATCACCCCATAAACGGATACCTGTAATCCTTGGGTGGATCGAGATTTTCTTTGATGGTTCGTGCAGATACCCAGCGGTATAAATTCAGCACGCTACCTGCTTTATCATTCGTACCAGATGCTCTTGCCCCACCAAACGGTTGTTGTCCTACCACAGCACCGGTAGGCTTATCATTGATATAAAAGTTACCGGCAGCATGTTTTAATCTATCTGTCGCCAGTGCGATGGCTCCCCTGTCATTTGCAAAGAAGGCACCGGTCAGCGCATACGGTGAAGTATTGTCAACAACAGCCAATATCTTTTTGAAATCTTCATCCGGATAAACAAAAAGAGTTAACACCGGACCAAATAATTCTTCGCGCATGGTTACATAATCAGGATCACTGACCTGGATGACGGTGGGTTCTATGAAATACCCTTTTGTCTTGTCAAATCCGCCACCTGCAATAATTTTTACTCCTTTCGCTTTCTTAGCCTGAATGATATAGGAAGTGATTTTATCAAATGCTTTCTCATCAATCACTGCATTAATAAAATTTTCAAAATTTTCAGGTGTCCCCATTTTCATGCTGGCTAGATCGGCTACTAATCTCTTCTTTACAGCCGGCCACAAGGATGCCGGTATGTATGCTCTGCTGGCTGCTGAACACTTTTGCCCCTGATATTCAAAAGCTCCTCTCGCTAACGCTACGGAAACGGCTTCAGCATCAGCAGACGGATGTGCCAATATAAAATCTTTACCTCCCGTCTCCCCTACAATCCTTGGATAGGATTTATAAATCGATAAATTATCGCCAATAGTTTGCCATAATTTTCTGAAAATACCTGTGCTTCCTGTATAATGAAGTCCTGCAAAATCAGGATGATTGAAGATCACTTTGCCCGCCACACTTCCTTCAACAAACATCAGATTAATCACACCATCAGGTAAGCCTGCTTCTGTAAGTATTTCCATAATTACTGCTGCAGAATAGATCTGCGTTTCAGCCGGTTTCCACACCACCGTGTTACCCATCAGAGCGGGAGCGCAAGGAAGATTACCGGCAATGGAGGTGAAGTTGAAAGGTGTCAATGCAAATACAAATCCTTCCAGTGCCCTGTATTCCATACGGTTCCATGTCATGGCTGGACTGATAGGCTGCTGAGCATAAATCTCAGTCATGAATTGAGCATTGAATCGTAAAAAATCACAATACTCAACCACCGCATCGATTTCGGCCTGGTAAATATTTTTACTTTGTCCCAACATGGTGGCCGCGTTCATTCTGGCGCGGTAGGGTCCTGCTAACAGGTCTGCGGCTTTAAGAAATATAGCAGCTCGATCCTGCCACGGCGTATTTTCCCAGGCAGGTTTGGCTTTCAATGCTGCCTGAATCGCCTGTTTCACATGACCTGTTCCTCCTTTGTTGTATCTGCCTAAAATATGCTTCAGCTCATGAGGTGGACGTATTTCTTTTTTCTCATTGCTATAGACCTTCTTACCTCCTATGAACATCGGAAGGTCTGCGATGTCACTCTTCAACTTTTTAATCATAGCCACCAATTCCTCTCGCTCCTTTGAACCCTTGCTATAAGATTTTACCGGTTCATTGTGAATAGCAGGAAGCCTGAATATTGCATTCGACATATTTTCTTATTTATTCAAATTGATAATTTCAATTTTAACCTCGCATTTAAAATTGTACGCTGTCAGGTAAAAAAGGTCTTGCATCCCCGCCGCCTTTTATGATCTCCCGTACAATGGTCGAACTGATATGAGAAAACTCAGGTCCACTGATAAGGAAAAGCGTCTCAACCTGTTCTCCTACGATATGATTGATTTGGCTGATTGTTTTTTCATAATCAAAATCTGACGCATTCCTGATTCCGCGAATGATGAATCGGGCATTTACCTTTTTACAATAATGCACCGTCAGACCCTGGAATGTATCGACTTTTACTCTCGATTCTCCTGCAAATGCAGCTTCAATCCATAGCTTCCGCTTCTCCAGTTCAAAAAGAGTCTGTTTTTGTGAATTGATTCCAATGGCAATTATGATTTCATCAAACAGAGGTAAAGCTCTCTTAACCAAGTCAATATGACCGGTGGTGATGGGGTCAAACGAACCCGGAAAAACCGCTTTTCTGCTCACTTCCATAGACGTTGGATAAAGAATATTTGCGACTGCAAATATCACACCTTATTAGCGAATTAATCTAACTCAGGATTTGTATCCCTCATTCCGGTGTTATTGGGATAAATAATTAAAAATGGAATTAACAGGATGATGAATAGAATAATCATAAGTCCTTCTGCAAAAAAGATATACCAGGGCCAATCCCCAAAATAGTTCAACACAGTGGCACTGGCTGGCTTTGCCATCGTATACGAATAATTGCTCCTCAGCATCATATTGACGATATGGATGGCTACGAGGTATACCTGGGCATATATAATGGCATTCAGGAGATCTTTCCACGTGATCCTTATTCTCATCACGATGACATAGTACAATACAGCCGAAACTATAAAACCATGCATGATGAAGTATCTGAAAAACTCGAATGCAGGATATGTACTTCTTAGTTCAGGTGTGATCAATGCCTGGAGAGTACCCGCAAGGGCCCAGAAGTAAAAAATACCTATCCATTTACGATTTTCAAGCAGGATGACTGATGGCAAAACGATAGCAACAATGTCACAAAGAAATAAAGGCAAATCTACCAATACATCCAGTGTACGATTCATCAATCGCATTCCGAGATCTATCAATTGCAATGCGAAAGCAGTGGATGCTACTGAATACCCTATCCAGATTTTCATGCGCCCCTCTGTACGCTGCCCTATCGTGATTATCACTAATGTAATCACGACAAGTACGAGTAACACGATAATATGAGCAGATGAAAAAGTATGAAATCCCTGGTCCATGCCTGAATTGAATTCGTCTGTTATTTACGGAATGTAGCTCAAATGAAAGAAACTATTCTTATTATCTTGTTCCCATTCTATAAAATATAAAAAATGATTCATCCATATTCATCCTCCCTGTTAAGAATTTTTTTGTTCGCATTGACATTTTTCTTTATCCGGCTTGTCTATGGCGGCGAAGGAATGTGGTTGCCGTTTTTGTTGAAATCACTCAATGAATCCGAGATGAAGTCTATGGGAATGAAAATGAATGCTGAAGATATTTATAGCATCAATCATGGAAGTCTCAAAGATGCTGTGGTTCACTTTGGTGGTTTTTGCACAGCTGAAGTTGTTTCAGATCAGGGATTATTGCTGACAAATCATCATTGTGGTTATGCTTCCATCCAGGAACATTCTACGCTTGAAAATAATTATATCAAAAATGGATTCTGGGCTTCCAGTCATAAATCCGAAATCCCGAATCCCGGTTTGTATGCAACTTTTATCATCAGCATAGATGATGTCACGGACAGTATACTCTCAGGTATCAAAGATGACATGGATGCGAAGACAAAACAATCCATAATCGATGCCAATATCAATTTGCTGCGTACGGGTACAATCAAAGAATCATGGCAGGAAGTCATGGTGAAACCGTTTTATGAAGGCAACCAGTATTACAGATTCATCACAGAGACCTATACAGATGTCAGGTACGTAGGATCTCCTCCTGAATCCATCGGCAAATTCGGAGCGGACACGGACAATTGGGTT
>JBDSPM010000146.1:0-8038 GCA_039930325.1 Saprospiraceae bacterium | reverse complement strand
TTGTAGACTGCACTGTCTTCATTGACCGGATATAACATCACCCATGCACCATCAGCAGGTTTTAATGTGAAAGCATACGTAACATTTCCTGAAAGTCGAATCGAATCCAGGACGTTGCCTGTTGAAAAAATGAATGCATAGTTTTCCAGAATATTTCCTTCATTCAGATCGGCAATAGCATTTCCAAAATTGATCGTATAGGTTGTATTTGCCCTTAAGCTGTCGGGCAATTTTATGACAATCCCTTTTCCTTTTTGTTTGATCTCAGGTGCATGAGGCATCAGCGGCGAAATGACAAGCTGTGTATAAATATCCTTTAGCGTGGTCCATTCATCAAAAGTGATAGTAATCTCCTTTTCCTGGAAGTTGGTTTGTTTATTTGGTGTAGAAGCGGATTCAATGATGGCTGGAGGCTTCGTGTCTCTTTCTCCACCAGTCGGCGCCTTAGGGCTGGCACATGCCATGAGACATGTGAGGGCTGAAAATGCTAGGATTACAGGGTGAGCCTTTAAAATCATCGAGGCAAAGATATTAGCTTAAATCAGATGAGGTAAAAGGTCAAACGACTGCGGCAAGGGATTTGATATAATTGACCCATGTGGTATTTATTGAACTGCTTTCTGCAAATGAGGGAGATCTTTCTTCAACCCCTCCAGGGTTGTTATGTCTTCTCGGCTATTTTTCCCCGGGTTGCACCCGGGGCTAACCAAATATGATCCCCTCAGGATCAAAAATAATTTGACAGCCAGGTTGAAATATTCTTTTAGCATTAATAATAAATCCTCGAATAAGGATCTGCATAATTCATCCCAATGAATTTATTCAAACAGATTTATTCATTTTCTTTAGCTATTTGTGTTCGAAGAATTAACGTTAGGGTGTGATTATTCTATTTCATTTCATACCTAATCCCATGAATTATCTTCATAAAATTTAGTCTCAACGAAACGTAAGTCTGCAGGGCTTGAATTTGGTTAACCCCGGTATAACTATGGTGTTATTGTTCCATCTCATTACATACCAAATCCTGTGAATTATCTTTCTAGAATTTAGCCTCAACGAAACGTAAGCCTGAAGGCCTTGAACTTGGTTAGCCCGGTATACCTTTGGTGTTATTGTTCTATTTCATTACATACCTACTCCCGTGAATGATCTTCATAGAATTTAGTCTCAACGAATCCTAAGCCTGAAGGGCTTGAATTTGGTTAGCCCAGGTATAACTATGGTGTTATTGTTCCATCTCATTACATACCAAATCCTGTGAATTATCTTTCTAGAATTTAACCTCAACGAAACGTAAGCCTGAAGGGCTTGAATTTGGTTAGCCCCGGGTGCAACCCGGGGAATCGGATAAATGCGTAATACCAACCCTGAAAGGGTTGAATAAAGATCTTTGCTATGGCAGTAATTAATAAAAAAAGTGATAAGCATCTGAAGTTTAGAAGGGTAATTATTTTGCAAGTATAAATACCTAGTTTTTAAATTTTCCGAGTGGATGAAACCGATTCATGGTGTCCCTCAAGTAATCGGCATTTAGGTGCGTATAAATTTCTGTGGTGGTGATCGAAGCATGACCAAGCATCTCCTGCACGGCACGAAGGTCCGCTCCACCTTCGACTAAATGAGTTGCAAAGGAATGACGCAGGCTATGCGGAGAAATTGTTTTTTTAATGCCCGCATTTTCAACGGCTTTTTTGATGATCGTAAAAATCGTCACGCGTGATAATTTCTTTCCTCTCCGGTTGAGAAATAATATATCTGCCGAAGCAGGATCTATATTCATCATCCTGTTCCTGTCACCTTCGACGTATAAATTGATCTGATATAAAGCATTTTCCCCAATGGGTACAAGTCGTTCCTTATTATTTTTTCCAATCACCCGGATCATCTGCAGGTCAGGATAGATATGACTGATTCGAAGCCCGGTAAGCTCCGATACACGCAGACCACAAGCGTACAACGTCTCAATGATCGCCTTGTTTCTCGTGCCATGAGAAGTGCTGAGATCGATCGACTCCAGCATGCGCATGATCTCTTCATAACTCAATACTTCAGGAAGATACTGACCCAGCTTGGGCCCCTGCACTAATTCAGTAGGATCTACTGTGATCATATCTTCAAGCATCATATACTGAAAGAAAGATCTGATGCCTGACAACATCCGGGCCTGAGATCGATGGCTGATCTCTACTGCATTGAGCTCATGAAGATATTGTTCAACATCTTTTCCCGCTACGGCAACTGGCGTGGAAATTGATAAATCTTTATACATAAAGCCGGCCATACGACGTACATCTCGTTCATAAGCCTCAATACTATGCGCAGAAAGTCCTTTTTCCAAAGTCAGATAAGAAATAAAACCATGCAGAGTTGTGTCCCAGTCCATCTATCCTTCAACTATCATATTACAAATTAAGCGTAATTCTGAATGTCAACAAGTAATGAACTAGCAACTGTTGGATATCGGATGCCAGATTATTGGATGCCCGACTCTATATTCGAAGACATCTAGCCCTATCTTTGAGAAACTATGGATCAATCCGAGCTCAAAAAATTTGACCGATTTGTCGGAACGAAATATCATTTGTTCAACAGCTTATTCCTCAGGCTGCCATTCGATCTTATACATCAGACTGGCATATTACTTCCTTTGCTGACAGAGGCATGCCAGAAAGCATATCATGAAGGTGGAGATCCAAAGGCGATTATTGAGGCATTCTTTGAGGAGTTTGTTCCAGACTCAGATCAAAATGACCGTCTTACCCTATTATTCAATTTCATAAAATATATTGAAAGGCAGGTGGTTCTCTTTGATGCAACTGAGGACGCGGCATTTGATCAGTTGCATGATCTGAATGGATCGGGAACTGTATCTGATATGATTTCAAAAGTAAAATCCAATGGGCTGTCAGAAAAATTAATGCAGAAGCTGGCGGATTATCGGTTGCGAATTGTTCTCACAGCGCACCCCACACAATTCTATCCGGGACCTGTGCTTGGCATCATGACTGATTTGTCAAAGGCTATCAAGGGCAATGACATTTTTGAGGTGAATGATTTATTACATCAATTAGGAAAAACACCTTTCGTCAATAGAACAAAACCCACTCCGTTAGATGAAGCCAGAAGCCTGATTTGGTATCTGCGCCAGGTTTTTTATGAAGCCATACCTGAAATAGTTGCGAAAATTGAAAAACAAATTCAAAAGGCAATACCTCACAAGGACATCATTGATCTTGGTTTTTGGCCGGGGGGTGATCGTGATGGCAATCCAAACGTCTCTTCAGATATCACAAAGGAAACCGCAAGGCAACTTCGTAATGCTGTACTCACCTGTTATGAAAAGGATCTTCAAAAACTGCGTCGGCGATTGACTTTCCAACATGTCTATGAGCAAGTTTCAACTGTAGGTGGCAAAGTTCACAGAACTTTGACGCGAACATCAGATCCCGCAGCATCTGAAATCTACAATTTGTCCTCTGAGCTGTTATCGGATTTGAAAGCGATACGGAAAGTGCTGGCTGAACAACATGATAATCTATTTGCTGAAGAACTGGATTTGTTTATCACAAAAGTTGACATATTTGGATTTCACTTTGCCTGTCTGGATATTCGACAGGATAGCGGAAAACATGAGGTGATGATAGAGGAGATCATTGAAAAAAAATCCGGACAAGGTGCACTTGAATTATATCAGTCTGCCAGCATAGCTGAAAAAATGCAATACCTCGCCGAATGCAACTGGACAATCGATGCGAATCTTTCAAGTGATCCTATTTCAAAGGACATTATTAATTCCCTCAGCGCCATACGTGAAATACAGGCATCGAATGGGGAGAAAGCCTGCCATCGATATGTGATCAGTCATTCACGGCATGCACTTGATGTATTTACTGTACAGGTGCTTGCAAAATGGATTTATGGGCATGAGCCTGATGCACTTGATATCGTACCGCTATTTGAATCAATCGATGACCTGGCGATTGCGGGTGATGTCATGCATGAGCTTTACAATTTTGAACCCTACAAAAAACATTTAATCGCACGTCAGCAAACACAGACCGTGATGGTTGGATTTTCAGATGGAACAAAAGATGGGGGATATGTCAAAGCAAATTGGTCAATTTATACAGGCAAGGAAGAATTGACGCGTGTATCGAGATCAAACGGAATTAAAGTCATATTCTTTGACGGCCGTGGTGGTCCTCCTGCACGTGGCGGTGGAAATACGCATAAGTTTTATTCTTCTCTTGGTTCGACGATTGAGAACAAAGAAGTGCAGCTTACTATCCAGGGGCAAACAATCAGTTCAAATTTTGGAAGTAAGGACCAGGCCATTTACAATCTAGAGCAGTTTTTGACTGCAGGTCTTGAAAATGATTTATATCCGCATCAGACTTCTGACTGGACACTGAAACAGAGATCGCTGATGAAAGAGATGGCTGATACTGCATACGAATTTTATATTGAATTGAAAACACATCCGGATTTTCTTGCTTATCTCCAGGAAAACGGAACGCTTCCATATTACGGTGAATCAAATATTGGTAGTCGACCGGATAAACGTGCCGGTGGGATTTTGACGCTGGATACATTGAGAGCAATTCCATTCGTGGGCACCTGGAGCCAGCTGAAACAAAATGTGCCGGGATATTATGGGTTTGGTGCCGCACTTGAAGATCGCTTTAATGTGGGCAGGGAAGAGGAGGTTCGAAAATTATATACTGAATCTGGTTTCTTCCAGACATTGGTTGGTAATAGTATGCAGGCTCTTGCAAAGAGTTATTTTCCGTTGACTGCTTTTCTTTCGAAGGATCCCAGGTTTGGAGAGATCTGGAATATGATACATGATGAATATTCGCGTTCACAAAAGTTACTTCTTCAATCCACGGGTGTGGATGAGCTGATGTCGGACAGTCCTTCAATTCTTGAATCCATTAATCTCAGGGAAGAAATTGTATTGCCACTGCTGACAATACAGCAATATGCATTGCTACAATTAAACGAAATCAAAGAACATGAGGATGATCAATTAATGGCGGATCTTTACCGGAAATTAATCACCAGGACGATGCCAGGGATCATTAATGCGGCGAGGAATTCTGCTTGAGGATCTAGAGGAGGTATGCAGAACTAGTAATTGCAGGGCTTGCCCCTACGAAGTATTCAAAAAAAAGGACGAATTGAGAAAGGAGAAAATGATTACTTCATATTTTAAGTATTACATCGTTGGGGGCAAGCCCCAACGTTACACTGACATTCTGAATGCAAGAACTTATGATCACCAAAATAGATTCTTAAATCTGCCTTCTTCATAATCCATGCCGATGACCCAAAGGCCAAAAAAGATCGATTCGTCTTAGGTAATTTTCCTGATATTACATATCGAAGTCCACCAGTCAAATGTTCCGATTATGTCGCTTTTTGACAAGCTAAAAAAAAGATTAGATAAGAAAGATGAGTCCGGTTTGGCGCCATCGATACCTGACATTCAGCCTAATGAGTCCGGATCAAATGATGATGATCCGCTTTCATTTCTGGATGCTATTGAAAACCTTGCTCTTCAGGCCAGGGATAATTTTCAACCTGCCTATGTCAGGCCAAATGCAGATCTCACAGATCTGACCATCAGTGAGTTCGATGATCCGGTGATGACCGACAGGATGTATACTAAAATAGAAGAGCTTAAATCCATCATAAATTCCATTGAAAAGCGATCGCCTCACACGAATGAAGTTCAGTTTTCTCAAACGTATAAGATCAATTACCTGCAGGAACTTAATCGGGCACAGCTCGAAGCCGTCACCACGATTGCAGGTCCTGTACTGGTGATTGCAGGTGCAGGAAGCGGGAAGACAAGAGTAATCGTGCATCGTGTCGCCTTTATGCTTGAAAATGGAATTTCACCTGATGAGATATTACTCCTGACTTTCACCCGGAAAGCTTCTAATGAAATGCTTGGACGGGTGCAGGAATTGCTGAAAGACAACAGCGCTCAAAAGATATTCGGTGGCACCTTTCATTCCTTTTCAAATTATGTGTTGAGAAGATATGCTAACCTGATCAATATTCCTTCCAATTTTACCATCATCGATACAGAAGATTCAGCAGATACGATCGACCTGATCAAATCGGAGCTTAAGCTGATATCTAAAGAAAAAGCATTTCCAAAAAAACACAGAATACAAGCTATCATTTCTTCTGCCCGCAACAGGAACCTAACGATCCGTGATGTGATTGAAAATGAATTTTCAGGTTTGAATGAATATATAGAACAGATTGAAATGCTGAACGAGGGGTATGAGAAATATAAAAAGATATGCCGCCTCTTCGATTATGATGACCTGATGGATGTGCTGCGAAATGCTTTGCGCGACAACCCCATGTTCAGAAAGCGACTGCAGGAGCAATTCAAATATATCATGGTTGATGAATACCAGGATACGAATGTAGTGCAGAAAGAAATTGTAGAACTATTATCTGAGTCTTATAAAAATATCCTGATTGTCGGAGATGATGCGCAAAGTATTTATGCTTTCCGCGGAGCCAATTATGAAAACATATTACGGTTCCCTCAAAAATACCCGGATTGCAAGGTGATTAAGATTGAAGAGAATTACAGAAGCAATCAAAAGATACTTGACTTTACCAATGAAATCATCCGCAATGCCAGGATAGGATATAAAAAGCAATTGTATTCTAAAATTATTAAGGAAGGTTTGCCTTTTGTAAAAAAATTTTATGATCAGCAGGCAGAAGCCGAATTCATCGTTTCCAAAATACTTGAATATCGTGAAAAGGGAATTGCATTAAATCAGGTAGCTGTCCTAGTGAGGGCATTTTGGCACGCACAATACATTGAGGTAGAACTGAACCGAAGAGGAATTCCCTATATCGCAGTGGGGGGATTGGCATTTAATGAACGAAAACATGTAAAGGATATCATTTCCTACCTGAGGTTATTACTGAATCCGTATGATGCAGTGGCCTGGCACAGGATACTGAAATATATTTCCGGAGTTGGGCTCGTAACAGCAAGGAAAATAATTGAAAAAATAAATGCTGAGAAGGGATTAAATATCGATGCATTTGAAAAAGCCAAATTTGCGGATGATTTAAGGATTTTGATCACAATGCTCAACAAATCAAATGATCCACAAATCAGTGTTGCTCAAAAGTTGAGTATTATCAAAAATTATTATTCACCGATTCTTCAGGAAACAGAGCATGATTACATTGTGAGGCTGCTGGATATTGATGTCCTGGTTGACCTGGCAGGGAAATATGGATCTCTGGAAAATTTCCTGACTGATTTTGCATTAGACCCACCTTCGAAAAATTTTGGCAATAAAACCACTCCGTTGATTGATGAAACAGAAGACAAGCCATTGACCATTTCTACCATTCATTCTGCAAAGGGGCTTGAATGGTATGCTGTGTTCATACCGCATGCGCTGGATGGATTGATACCTTCTGTAAGGGCATTAAAAAATATTGAGGAGCTGGAAGAAGAGCGGCGTCTCTTTTATGTGGCCTGCAGTCGGGCCAAAGGAGAATTAATCATTACGATGCCATCCTATGTGTCTACCTATCATGGATTTTTATCCTATCCAAGCAGGTTCCTTGTGGAGATTGATAAAGGAAAATTTCAGTATTCGTGAATTAACCGGCTACTTCCTGCATCATCTCCTTAATCAACACCTCTGGAGAAACTTCATATTTAAATCCTACCCTTAATGCCTGCAACCCGGCAGTCCCCTGAAGATCCTGAAGCTCAAGCCGCTCAATATGATCGTCCAGGTAATGAATAGACTGGAGATAATGCAGGTACTGCAGATATTCATCCGCCTCCCAATCCTGGCTGTACACAATAGATAATTTACCCGGTTGGGTCAGCCGTTCAGACGTGCCTTTGATATACGCCTTATCAATACGTTTTTTCAATATTTCATACCGGATATTGTAGGCCCCATCCACATCAAATCGTTTTTCATCCATCCGGAACCGGATCGCTAAAGGATTGCTATGAGCCAGTATC
>JBDSPM010000145.1:0-3762 GCA_039930325.1 Saprospiraceae bacterium | reverse complement strand
TCCTGTGATCTGAAATAGAAATAAAGACGAGTCCTGAAAAATGCGCGTCTATCCTGATCTCAGTAAGACCGTTTGACAGCAAAGGACTTGATGGATCGAAGGAGATATTTCTTCCAAGCACATCAGTAATGGCAATCGACCAATTTACATTTTTCTCTGCATTTACTGATACTAAAAATGAATGGCCCTCGCCGGATGCAGGATATATTGACCAGGTAACAGGTTTATTTTTTGGATTTTCGGTTGCCACAATATCATCAACAAATCCAATGGCTGTCAATGCTGGTTTTATTTCGGGATTTGACATAAATCCGGACCATAAAATACCTGAACGATAATTTTCAATCATGTTGACAATGGGTCCTTCATCAATAGCCAGGTAGGAATCATCAAACCAGTCTTCATCGGGATTGAACGCATCATAGAAACCATATTCACCCCAAAGATTTTGGCCGTACACGCGATATAAATGACGCATCACCGATTTGCTTTCTTCCGGAGTGTATGGCATGGATGGGAGAGCAGCAGCGGGAGTGATGGTCCCATTGTCGCTTGTGCCACCGGGCGCATGCACAGCATATCCGAAAGGATCATCACTTGCTGTAAGGCCCCAACACTGATCGCTATAGCCTGTGTGATGCAGCGGATTGTTGATGCAATACGCACGATTGATTAATGTGTGATTCGTATTCTGATCAAAATAATTAGCGTATTGATCTTTAATATTTCTTGGATCAAATCCCTGGAATGAATAGTGCGCAAAAAACAGCGGACCACCTAACGGAGGACCTACAAATAATTTGATACCATACCATTTGAATCCACTCACATAATTTGATCCGGCCCATCCGGTTTGCCAGTAGGATGCATTTACAGGGTGGGTTGGCGATGCGATAGCCAGCAGGTAAACGATAAGAGCTTCGTTATATCCCCGGATAGGGAAATTCATTTGCCAGGCATAATTGGGTGACCAATGCCAATACAAAACACCTGAATTATTACGTGAATAAAAATCCCACTCGACATCTTCCCAAATCGAGGTGATCACATCCCGAAGCGCATTTTCATTTTCATTGTCCTCGTTAAAATATCCTCTTGCCGTAAGCAGGCCTTCCATCAGAAAGGCGGTTTCAACAAGATCTCCACCATCATCAAAAGTGCTGAAAGGATATACCTGTCCCGTCCTTCCATTCATCCAATGTGGAAAGACACCATGAAAACGATCAGCAAACTGAAGGAAGCTCACGATCTGCAGCAACCGGTCCACACCTTGTAAGCGCGTGATAAATCCGCGATGCACTCCGGCCACAATGCTCATCACGCCAAAACCTGTTCCACCTGTCGTAACGATATCATCGCTTCCCAATCTTTCACGAGCCATTTTACTAACAGGGTGTGCATATTCCCAGAAATATCTGAAGGTATATTCCTGTACCATATCCATGAATTGATCGTCTGTAAAAGGCGAGACAATAGCCTCAATGGTATCAGATATTGAAAGCACATTGCCGGGCACAGAAAGGGCATCTATGTAATAGATATAGCTATGATCCTGCTGATCCTCTCTTCCTGTCCAGTCAATCCATCTGATTTTTCTAGTTGTGGTGAGAAGCGTAAACTGGGAATCGATTTCAGATTTTCGCCAAATCTCATATCGGTCAGCACTGGAAAAAGTATTCCAGTTGAGTTCGGTATGCATATCATATCCTGTTCCTGTGAGCGTCAATGGTTGCGCCCACAATCCTATAGAAGAGTAAAGAATAAAAAATAAAAAACAATTAATTTTAAATATCGCCATGCTGGAAATTAACCTGATTCGATGACCACTATGGTTTTCGGATCTGATTTTTTATGGCTTGTATGAGGTTACTTGAATTGACAGGCCGGTAGATGTGCTGTTTTATCTTTTCACGGATCACCTGTTCATGTTGGTAGGCCTGCTGATAGCTTGGATCAGAGTCGACCTTTTGGAGGAATTCGTCCTTGGACCGGGCATCCAGGGCCTGATCGAAATACATCCCTACCTGTTTACTTACTTCATTTTTTGCGTTGAGATCTTCCATTGATAAAGGTTTTAAGACGGTTCAGTTCGGATCATGGGATGGATATAAACTACCTGATTAAAATACGAATTATTTTTCTTCTGAATTATTTTTTTCATCTCCATCAGATGATATGGATGGATTTGGCCCTGATTTACTTATCTTTTTATGCCCTCTGAAATCGGTAAAACCCATTTTCTGAGCATAAGATGTTAATTTTTCTTTTAACAGGTTTCTGGCCCTGAAAAGCCGCGACCGAACCGTGCCAATGGGCACATCAATAATGCTCGCAATTTCCTCGTACGTAAAACCTTCAATGTCACACAGCAGAATGACTGTTCTGAAATCGATAGGCAGACTGTTTATGGCTGAAGTCACCTCATCTCCCATCATATGAAGGAAGATTTCCTCTCTCAGATCACTGTACCCTGATATATGATCATCATCTGTATCGTGATAGGCTACAATCTCCTCGTAATCAACTTTAGTAGGCTGCTTGACCTTCTTCCTATATTCGTTTATATAGGCATTCTTGAGGATTTTAAACAGCCATGCTTTGGCATTAGTTCCTTCATCGTACTTATCAATGAAGCGGTATGCTTTTAAATAAGTCTCCTGTACCAGGTCATCGGCATCCTCCTGATTGTAGGTCAGGTGATATGCAAAGGTTTGCAGAGCTCCCACGTGGGGCAGAAGCTCCTTTTCAAAAATGGTGTCGTATTTAGTCTTGGCAGGTTTCTTTGGCATTCGTTCTGATCCTCTTTGAATAGGGTGTGAATGTATATAAAAAAGTGAAATGGCACTATCAGATGCTTGCAGAATATAGCTGTCAGATGATCATGCTCTAGTGGAATTTTGCTATCGAAAATTTATCTAAAGGATGAATAAATACTATTTTTTTAAATATATAATAAGAATTGAAAAATGGCAAATAATGTCCGTCGTTTCTACCCTCCAAACACAGTGTGGCACACCTAAGTGTGCCACACTGTCATAACTCATTGATAAATCACGTTGTTAGCGTGTGTTCCATGGACCACATATTGGTCAATTTTGTCCTTCATTTCAAAAATTGGGAAATTGATTTTTACTGGTGAATTTTATTCAGAGTTATGTCTCCATTTCGCTAAAATGAATATATATAGAGACTCACCATTTCCTTATCATTAGTTTTACGTCCGATGGGTAGAAAAAGCAAGTTGAAACGATTCGCTGAGGTGTCAACATTCCCTAATGTGTATGAAATCGATCCGGCGCATGAATCATTTATTTCAAATGCAGAAGGGATCAGCAGGGATTTAAGGGGAAATTGGTCAGCAGGTCATTTCAAAAATGATCATCCTGTCATCCTTGAGCTTGCATGTGGCAAGGGGGAATACACCATAGCTCTTGCGAAAGAAAGACAAGATCAAAACTACATCGGAGTGGATATCAAAGGTGCGAGGATGTGGAATGGAGCCAGAACAGCCATTGAAAGTTCCATGACGAATGTTGCATTTCTCCGGACCCGCATTGAATTCATAGACCGCTTCTTTGCTCCCGGCGAAATCGCAGAAATATGGATCACATTCCCCGATCCTTTCGAAGGGAAGATAACTCGAAGACTCACTTCACCACCTTTCATTGAACGTTACAGGAAGATTTTAAAACATGGTGGGATCATGCACCTGAAAACGGATTCTTTGCTGCTGTATCAATTCACTTTGGATGTTATTCATTC
>JBDSPM010000144.1:0-4007 GCA_039930325.1 Saprospiraceae bacterium | reverse complement strand
ACCTGATCAAATTGAGACTTATGCGTGCAGTTGTTCCTATAGCACTTGCTTTGGTATTTCTATTGGTCGGATGGCTTGCCTATGACAACAAATACATTGAGTATTCACCTGATTTTGCGAAAGCCATAACGCATAAAAAATTCGATGATCTTGTCTCTGCGACGTACAAGATGGAAGATATATCTACGGTGGAGCGTTTTTACCGTTGGGTTGCAGGATATTATATGTTGAAAGAGAGGCCCGTGGCGGGTTTTGGCCCGGGGAGCTTTTACAGTTTATATCAAAACTATGCGGACAGGCATTTTACAACCTACGTGAGTGACAATCCAGAGCATTCAGGCATGCATAATTATTATCTGATGCAGGCTGTAGACCAGGGCCTCATAGGCCTGGGTATTTTTCTGACGCTTATTATCAGTGTATTGCTCTATGGCGAGCATCTGTATCACAGGATGGCATTGGGGCCATGGAAAGAGCTGTTGATGGCATCGCTTGTATCTTTTTGCTGCATCCTGTTCATACTCACGCTGAATGACATGGTTGAGACTGACAAAGTGGGCAGTTTCTTTTTCTTTTGCATTGCTATCGTTATCCTATGTGGAATGCGTCAACGACATCTCATGGCTACAATGCTTCGACATCCTAAACTCAATCCTTGGGCTACAGCTCAACCATCCGCTGAAGGAGACTTCAAAACATGAGTAAGGAACTGAATGCCATTAAAGCACCTATTGCTTTTGAACTGGAAGCGTTCGAAAAACATTTCAGGGATTCTGTGCGGAGTCGTGTGGCCCTGCTTGATAAGATCATGCATTATATAGTCAATCGCAAGGGCAAGCAGATGCGTCCGATATTTGTGCTCCTGTCTGCGAAGATTTGTGGTGAGATAACCACTAAAACATATACGGCTGCATCTCTTGTAGAGCTTCTTCATACGGCAACGCTGGTGCATGATGATGTCGTGGATGATGCACATGAGCGGAGGGGCTTGTTCAGCATCAATGCTTTATGGAAAAACAAAATTGCGGTACTGGTCGGTGACTATCTGCTATCGCGTGGTCTTCTTGTGGCGCTTGATTCACGAGCTTATGATATACTTCAGATCATGTCAAGAGCGGTACGTGATATGAGTGAAGGTGAATTGCTCCAAATTGAAAAAGCAAGAAAGCTTGATATCACTGAGGACATTTATTTTGATATCATCCGCAAAAAAACAGCTTCATTAATTGCTGCATCATGCGCATCGGGCGTGGCTTCCGTTACAGATGATCAAAACATGATTGATACTTTTTTCAAATTCGGCGAGGCGATAGGAATGGCGTTCCAGATAAAGGATGATCTTTTTGACTATGGTGATCTTGATATCGGTAAACCGCGGGCCATCGATATCCAGGAAAAGAAAATGACATTGCCCTTGATTTATACACTGCAAAAAGTAGACGGTGCTACCAGGAAAAGGCTGATACGTACCGTTGAGAAATTCAATACGGATAAAAAAAGAGTGAAGGACCTCATACAACATGTGCATCAAAGTGGAGGCATAAAATATGCGGAGGAGCGTATGGAAATGTACGTTAATGAAGCAATCAGCATGGTAGATAAAATCCCACCATCTCCGGCGACACAATCGATGAAGGACTTAATAGCTTATGTGATTCAGAGGGGAAACTGAAGACTACGCGCATCCTTTCGTGAATCGTGAGTCGTCAATCGTGAATAAAAAGCAGAGGGCAGAGAGCAGAGAGCAGGGAGCAGGGAGCAGGGGAAGGGGGGACAACTTATGGGGAGTCTGTTGTTTTTATATGGAAGATTTGGGGCGGCTTGGCGAAAAAGGCAGGAAAGGTGAAAGTAAAAAAGAGCAGAGCAGATCCTGAAGGGATCTCGTGATCCTGAAGGGATCCAATCAATGATCCTGAAAGGATCTGATTTTGTTAGCTCCGGGTGAAACCCGGATGAATGAAGGGCAAAAATAAAACATCCTTACCTCTCCCCTTCCCTCTCCATACTTCGGCCTGCTAAACACATCCTCGAGCTTCAGCTCAGCAACCAGAGGGAGCAGTCTGCTTTTTAAAATTTCTACGAAATTTTAAAAAGAAATAGAAGATGATTGTGTTTTTCGAAAGAGATTAATGGGCAGAGATCAAGTCCCCTTTTAGGGGATTTAGGGGCAAAGAAATTAATTCCCATTATTCATTATTCATTATTCGTTATTCTTTTTTACACATCCAATCTCCGAATTTCGGCACCCAATGCCTGCAATCTTCCATCGATGTTTTCATAACCGCGATCTATCTGGTTGATATTGTGAATGAGCGATCTACCCTGTGCGGATAAAGCAGCTATCAGGAGGGCGACCCCTGCCCGGATATCAGGGGAGCTCATTTCAATTCCCCGAAGCGGATATTTTCTTTCAAGACCGATGACGGTGACGCGATGTGGATCGCAGAAAATAATTTGTGCACCCATGTCGATCAGCTTGTCAACGAAGAATAGCCTACTCTCGAACATCTTCTGATGGATCAATACACTACCGCGTGCCTGTGTCGCTACGACCAGCACAATGCTGATTAGATCGGGTGTGAATCCCGGCCAGGGTGCATCATAAATATTCATGATCGAACCATCGATAAAGGTCTGGATCTCGTATAGATCCTGAGCAGGGATCACCAGATCATCATTTTCTACATTGATCACGATTCCCAATCGTTCAAAGATTCGCGGAATAATTCCGAGCTCCGGAATGTGACAATCTTTAATGCGGACGGTAGACTGCGTCATAGCAGCAAGCCCAATGAAGGATCCGATTTCGATCATGTCAGGTAAAATCCGGTGAGTGGCACCACGCAATTTCTCCACTCCTTCAATGATGAGGAGATTAGAACCCTGGCCTTGAATCTTAGCGCCCATCGATGTCAATAACCTGCACAATTGCTGCAGGTAGGGCTCACAAGCTGCATTGTAGATAGTCGTGATTCCTTCTGCAAGCACTGCAGCCATCAGAATATTGGCTGTTCCGGTGACAGAGATTTCATCCATCAGGACATAGGCACCCTTTAATCCTTCATGGGCATCGAGATAGTATTGTTCGCCATTATCACTCATTACAAATTTGGCGCCCAGATCAGTAAAGCCATTAAAGTGTGTATCGAGCCTCCTGCGACCGATCTTATCGCCTCCGGGTTTGGGCAAATAGGCTTTTTTAAATCTTGCAAGCATTGGTCCGATCAGCATCACGCTTCCACGGATCTTGCGGCTATTTGATTCAAAATTCTCAGAGGCGAAACTTTCAGGAGCTAGTTCATCAGCCTGGAATGTATAATGACCTTTCCCAAGTTGATGGACTTTGACACCCAACACTTTGAGCAATTCAATCAACATGCGGATATCGATGATATCGGGAATATTGGTGATCTCGACCAGGTCTGAGGTCAGCAATACTGCGCTGAGGATTTGAAGAGCTTCATTTTTTGCACCCTGAGGAATGAGTTCTCCTGACAATGATTTACCTCCAAAGACTTCAAATGCTTGCGATTGACTCATCTGTATAATTCCATCTATGTACGGATAAATTTAGTCAATTCCCCGCGGGAGGATTTCGTTTGATGCTATATTCGCTTATTAATAAAAAAAGCTGCCTGTGTATATCACAAGCAGCTTCGGTAAATTTTAATTCGAATGAAGTCCCGGTTTGTAACCTGAGTCTCCATTCATTCAGATCATGATCTAAGGAATAGCTAATCCGATCATATTACGTGGCAGCTTTCCTCTATAGGTAACTTTAGCAGATGTTAAATTAATATCCCACAGCCGGAAAGCGTCCGTACCCAGGTTGGATATAATATCAAAAAATAAAAGCTGCCAGGATATTACCTGACAGCTTTTATTCATAAAAATATTTACAAAACTTCTAAATATTCATCTAAGGAATTGCGATTCCTATGACGGCTCTGCCAAGAAGTCCTTTATAGGTCGCCTTAGCAGTTGTAAGATTGATTTCATAGACCCTA
>JBDSPM010000143.1:0-2709 GCA_039930325.1 Saprospiraceae bacterium | reverse complement strand
GGCCTAAGCTTCATGGTTTCGATGCCCACAATTCCTAAGTCCCAGTGAAGATATTTCTCGCAAGTGTCCAGCTGACATTCCCGTTCATCATAGCCGGGAGAGAAAAAATGCAGACTTTTAGCTGTGTCTATCGCGAAAGCTGTCAGTAAAACAAACAGCATGGATATAGCGTAACGTGTGATCTTAGTCCTGGCCAATGGATTAATTTTGACGCAAGTTAATTTAATTCATTAAAAATCAGCTTCTAAGCAATTATTAATGAGAGAGCATACACATTCGATCAGGTGTGGTCAGACATTGCTCGACCTCACTTCACCATTGGTTATGAGCATCTTAAATATTACTCCTGACTCCTTTTATTCACCGAGCCGGACTGTAAATTCATCTTCCGTGATCGTAGACAGAGCCGGAAGGATGCTCGAAGAAGGAGCCCGTATCATTGACGTAGGAGGTATGTCCTCACGTCCGGGAGCTGAGGAAATTGAACCACAGGAAGAGACTGACAGGGTCATTCCGGCAGTGGTGGCCCTGAAAAAAGCATTTCCTGAAGCTGTTATTTCAGTAGATACCTACAGGGCTTTTGTTGCGAAACAGGCGATCGATGCAGGTGCTACCATGATCAATGACATTTCAGGAGGTTCACTGGATCCTGATATGATCGATGTCATAGATGCCCGGAAGGCTGCGTACGTGCTGATGCACATGCGTGAAAAGCCTTCTGATATGCAGTCACACACGAATTATGAAGACCTGACAAGGGACATCGTGAAGTATTTTGTTAATAAATTGAGAACTCTTCGTCAGAAAGGCATACTTAATATCATTATTGATCCCGGGTTTGGATTTTCTAAAACGGTTGATCAGAATTTTCAAATCATCCGACAGCTCAATATTTTTAGTTTCCTTGAATGCCCCGTTTTAATTGGGTTAAGTCGAAAATCTTCACTGAGCCAGGTGATCAGGAGGCCTGTAGAGGCGACACTTGATGCAACTACTGCCTTGCATATGATCGCACTTGAACATGGGGCTTCCATCCTACGTGTGCATGATGTCAAGGCTGCGATAGATGCTATTGCAGTATTTAATAAACTTCATGAGCCTAAAATCCATTAATACAATAGATTGTGAAATAGCAGATCTTGCATGATGATTATCCCTGATCTGACGTTATAGCATCATTCAATGAATTCAGATAACGAGGAGTTAAACAAGCCGGAACGTAAAAAAACCAGGGGAATAGCCTTTTGGTTAGGACGGCTTTTGCTCATTGTGCTCACACTTTTTTTGACCATAATGATTCTGATCGAGATTCCATTCATCCAAATGTGGGGTGCCGGAAAGATCAGCAGGACGATCTCTCGCAATTTGAAGACTACGGTTTCTATTGGGGGTTTTAGCCTAAATCCGATTTCCGATCTGACTTTGACAGATGTTCTGATAGGATCACCTGATTTTCCGGGGGATACGCTGATTAATGTTTCAAATCTGCAGGTTGATTTCAAAAACTTGTGGGATCTCTTTTCCAACAGACTTACCATAAACCAGATCGTGCTTCAGGACGGACTCCTCAATATTGAAAGAAAGGAAGGGGATTCGATTTCTAATCTCGACCGGGCTATGCTGCGGATGTTTCCATCCCGGGACACCACCTCCAAGCCATTCGTCCTCGATCTGGACAAAATGAGCGCTACGAATCTCAATGTAAAATTTGATGATAATAGCATCGGCACCAAAATCACCATGTTTTTTCATCGCGCCGATGTGGAAGTAGATTCCATGGACATGGTTCATAAATTCATGAATATCGGTGACCTTGATTTTGATCAGCCTGTCATCTATTTCACTTCGAAGCCTGTCAAGGTGGCACTACATTCCAAACCCAAACCTGAATCCCTCCCTTGGTCATTCGATATTGATGCAATTAACCTGAGCGATGGGAAAATTTATATTGACAATCAAAATAAGCAAAGAGATACCATCAACAAAAATGGATTGGACTATGCGTATTTAATGCTTGATGATGTGGATGTGCATATGGATTCATTGCAGCTTCACGGGTCTCACGTCAAAGCAAGGAACCTGGATATGCATGTTCTTCATCACAATGGATTCGAGCTCGAAAGATTTTCTATGACAGCTTTTGATATTTCTTCCAATGGAATCGATCTGAGAGACCTGGTATTGAAAACAAAAAACAGTCTTATCCAAAACTCATTTAACCTGAGCTATTCAGAATATTCTGATTTTAAAGATTTCGCGGATTCTGTCCGTATCAACATTCCCGCTGCCGATATCAGGCTGCAAATTAATGATCTGCTTACTTTGGTTCCAATGCTGAATAAGGTGACTTTTTTTAAGGACAACCAGGACAAGAGCATTGTATTGCAGGGAAACATAAATGGTAATGTCAACAGGCTAAAAATATTGAATATCAATGCCGGTATCGGAGGCTTGAGCCTTACGGGAGATTTCAGATCGCGTGATCTTGCGCGTAAAGGTTCTCAGCTCTTGAGTCTTGATCTTGATCGCTCGACCTTCAGTGCCCGAAGTCTTAAAGATTTATTCCCGGGATTAACGCTGCCACCGCTTATGAGCAAGTTAGGACAGATCAGTTTTGCCGGAAAATTTGATGGATATCCGGATGATTTTGTCGCTTTCGGCACATTCTATACTTCGCTCGGTGCCATGAAGCTTGACATGAACCTGAAT
>JBDSPM010000142.1:0-4940 GCA_039930325.1 Saprospiraceae bacterium | reverse complement strand
ATCGTTGTGCAGCTTCATTCGCAAGTGTATCTGCGCCATATTTTTTCAATCCTTCATACGTAATCCATTGAAGAGGCGCCCATCCATTTGGTGCATCCCATTGTTGACCTGTATATTGATTTGATGTAACCCATCCACCCGGCTTGAGGAAATGCTCTGTAATAAACGTAATCGTTTGTTTTGCCTGGTCAGGTGTTGCAATTCCTGCAAATAACGGATACATCATCGCCAGAGAAGGGATACCGTATTTATTTTCCTTAAACAACAGGTCAGAAAAATATCCATCTTCTTCATTCCACAAAAGATTTTGAATCAACAAAGCTCTCTTGTTTGCTTTCATTTCAAATTCTAAACTCATTTCATCATCACCCTTGATCAGGTAGGCTCTTGCAATGGTCCTTTCCAAAATGTAAATGAGTGCATTTAAATCAACAGGGATGATATCCAGTGTAGCGATAGACCGGAGATCCTTTTCTATGCTCAACCATCGACTGCTAAAATCCCAACCAGATTCACATGCCGCTTTAAGATGGCGATAGAATGCTTTTGCTTCTGCAACACCTGAACCTGCTAATTCGACATCCTCCGCGTAAGATTCTGCACGAGGAGTATCACTGTCATCAAAGTACCGATTAAGAAATTGATCATCATTCACTTTTACAACCCTTCTGAATGTATGGGATCCATGTTCCTCTCCGTCCATCCAGAATGAATATTCGCGAAGGAGATGCGGAAAATATTCACGGTAGATTTCAGGGCCATCGATATCTGCCAATAAATTGATCATTAAGGAAAAAAACGGTGGTTGTGAACGGGATAGAAAATAGCTCCTGTTGCCATTTGGAATATGGCCAAACTGATCAAGCTGCCATCCAAAATTTTTGATCATGTCCCGGATTATATCGGCTCTACCAGACAGCTGAAGCCCAAGCATTGTAAAATAACTATCCCAGTAATAAATCTCACGGAAGCGGCCACCAGGCACAACATAGGGATATGGGAGAGGAATGAGGGAAGATCTATATTGCGGCTTATCTGATGGTCTAATAAGATGAGGCCACAGAGAACGAATATGATGGTCTATTGGCAGAGCTTCTAAAGCCGGAGGAGCCCTATTCAATTCGGGAATACGGAACCATTCCCTGACAAATGCAGTAACCTGACCGGGGTCAGCATGATCAATAGAAGCATACGATGAGTTGATTTCATCGACCGCACTTAATAGGCTTGCGTCCGAAAACGTCTTGCTGTCAGAAAAAATGTGAAGGCGCATCACATCTGCATACAGTTCAGGAAAAGCCTTTTCCGGATAGAAGATTTCCAATTTCATCACATCCAAATCTAAGTAAATAGATGATAGCAAAAGGTTTGGCGGGGCAAATGAATATTGCCTAACTTACTTCATTCAACCCGTTCCTTCTATGAAAAACTGGCGCTTAAAATTATCACTTGTATTGAATTACATTGTATTTGCCATGCTGCTCAACAGTGTGGGTACCGTGATCTTACAAGTACAGAATAATTTTGGCGTCACAAAAGGCGCTGCCAGTGTTTTAGAAGCCTTTAAGGATTTGCCTATTGCGATTACGAGTTTTTTAATTGCATCTTTTGTTGTGAGGATTGGGTATAAACACACCATGCTGATGGGCCTCGGGCTGGTGACGCTGACTTGCCTCATCATGCCGAATGTGCCATTTTTCTGGATGACCAAGCTTTTATTTCTGAGTATTGGGGTAGGATTTGCATTTATAAAAGTTTCTGTTTTTGCAACGCTAGGACTTGTGGCAGAAAATGAGAAAGAACATGTGAGCTTTATGAGTTTCCTGGAGTCTTTTTTTATGGTAGGGGTCCTGGGCGGTTATTTTTTGTTCAGTGCATTCATTGATCCTGACAACCCCGCATCCACATCATGGATGAAGGTGTATTATATTCTTGCATGTGGCGCCTTTTTTGCTTTTCTGCTTCTCCTGACTACAAAAGTAGATGAGTCTGCGGTTCATAGAGAAGCACCGCAAAGTATGGCACAGGATTTTCAAAAAATGCTTACACTAATCATTAAGCCCCTGGTTATTGTATTCATTATTTCCATCTTTTTTTATGTGTTGGTGGAGCAAAGCATCATGAGCTGGCTACCTACTTTCAATAACCAGATCCTTCATCTTCCATCGAGGCTCAGCATTGAAATGGCCAGCATACTTGCCGGATCAACTGCAGTGGGCAGGTTGTTGGCTGGGTTTGTTTTGAAAAAAGTAAAATGGTATTGGGTCTTAGGTATTAGCCTTGTTGCCGCGGCCATCATGGTCCTCGTAGGATTACCTCTCGCATTAGGTTCTGATGCTTCTGGCGCTACCGGATGGTTTGATGCCCCTATAGCTGTATTTATATTTCCACTTATCGGATTGTTTTTGGCGCCTATTTACCCTACTCTCAATTCAGTGATGCTTAGCAGGTTACCCTTAGTACAGCATGGTCCGATGTCGGGGCTCATTGTTGTTTTTTCAGCATTGGGTGGAACGACAGGGTCTATCATTACGGGCAATGTATTCCAACATTTTGGAGGGAATTATGCTTTTTATCTGGCACTGATTCCAATAACGTTGATCATGATTGCCATTTTTTTCTTTAAAAGGATGGCGGACACACAACCTGTTCTTGAGTCAGCTCCGGTAGCCACTGATCGCATGGTAGATTAATCACCACAGATTAATCAGATTACGCAAAGGAGATTCTGACCATACTAGTTTTGCCCCGCTGGGGCAAGAGGTTGATTTTTCAGTATCATTTGTTACCGACATTTTGCCCCGCTGGGGCAAGCGAGTGATACTCCTGAACATTTTACCGCGCTGGAGCAATAGAGTTATGTTTCGGCATACTCCTGAACATTTTGCCGCCCTGGAGCAATAGAGTTATGTTTCGGCATACTCCTGAACATTGTGCCGCACTGGGGGAAGCGAGTGATATTTCGGCATAGTTTTTTGCTGAACATTTGACTCGCTCAGTCAATACCAATTCCTCTCATGCTCTTACGCTCTTACGCTCTCCCGCGTCACGACTTTGTCTTTGGCGGGACTTCGCTGCGCTTGTCACTCTCTCCCGCGTCACGACTTTGTCTTTGGCGGGACTTCGCTGCGCTTGTCACGCTCTCATTATTTTTCTGTGACCATGAATTCCTGGTCATTTACACCTACACCTATGATGCGAAGTTTTTTCCATCCTTTTGGAAGAATGGATTTGCCTTGTGATATACCAGCCTCAGTGATCGTTAAACCTCCGAACCCGGCAAGTACGGCCTGAAGCATACCGCCTGCCCCTGTTGCGAAATAAGGATTTGTTCCACCTGCAGTTTCGGATATCACACCGAAGGGCGGTACTTCGTTCAGCTTATAGCTTTTTGAAAATATATCACCTGCCTCTTTTCCTTTTCCAAGTTTATTGTACAGAATAGAAAGAATCGCAGACCCCATAGCAGGGCCTTCTCGAGACGTACGGGGTCCGTAATAATTGAGGTCCTTTAATATGTCTGATGGGTCTGTAATTATATCGAGCGGATAAGAAAGAAGCACTGCATCTGCCTGTTTAATTACCACTCCCTCATAGGTTGCATTTTCTTTTGTAGTTCCGTCCGGGAATTTGAGGAGGGGGATGTTGTCTGCCACTTTAGTCCAGTCATCATCTGGTTTCAATCCAAGCGTAGTTGCTGCTTTCACTGCATACCTGAGCGCCGTAATGGCCATGCCATTTGTGAATGCGTTATTGTCAATATTTTCCAGCCATTCATTTGCACCAATGACATTTTTGATATCGTATTGTCCCCGACCATTGCGCTCCACCCGTGATGCCCAGAATTCAGCAGCTGCATTCAACACAGGCCAGCCTCTGTCTTTAAGCCATACTAAATCTCCGGTTGCCTGAAAATATTTCCAATGAGCCCAGGCTACACATCCCGTGATATGATGTTGAAAAGGACCGGTCAATGCCCAGACTGGAGTATCTTCAGTTCCATCCGCCGCAGACTCCCAGGGGAACATGGCGCCTTTATATCCATGCTCAAATGCATTTGATTTGGCAGCTTCTAATCTTTGAAAACGGTATTCCAGAAGAGATTTTGCAATATCGGGCTGTAACATTAACAGAGGAGGAAACATCCATAATTCGGTATCCCAAAAAACGTGGCCATTATATCCAAGACCTGACAAACCCATCGGAGACAAACTATATGGTGTTCCTGCGCGTGCGAAAGAATAAAGATGATACAATGCAAACCTGATATCACGCTCAGTAGACGGGTCGCCCTCAACAAAAACATTTCCGGTGTCCCATAATTTTTGCCATGCATCATAATGAAATTTCAACAGGCGATCCGTTTTTTCAAGCGCTGCAAAAATGGTGAGTCTCTCTGCTTCATTGTGCGGATCAGGGTGATGCACAGATGAAATCACTGAAGCTACCACTGCGAAGCGATATGTTTCACCTTTTTTTAATTGCTTCTTAAACTTCATCAGGTGCATATTATAATCCCAATCCTCATGAATGATATGAGGCTCACTGCCATGGGCCTCGTCAAAAATGAAAGAATTGGACGCGGCTACTTTAAACTTACCTGTGGGGCTTAATGCTACAGAGGTCATCAAGGGTATCAAAACATGCGGCCTGTCGATCTCTGCATAGTAGTTGCGAACATCCTGAAGATGTATGGGGGCCTCTATCACTGACATGGGTGTGATCTCTACATCCTGGATGGCTGTAATTTCCATGACGATAAGAGATGTGTACGGAAGATGCCGCAAGGACATCATCCTTTGGGAGACGAATATTTTTTTATCTGCCACGAATGTCGTCATGAGCTCAGCATGTTTCATATCCAGTGACTGATGGAATTGGGTGATGTTGTTTCTTTCCAATCTTTTTCCATCAATGTCAAATTGCATGTTGACATGATT
>JBDSPM010000141.1:0-5971 GCA_039930325.1 Saprospiraceae bacterium | reverse complement strand
GTGCTATCAATCCACACACTACGATAATCGGCAGCATCAATGGAAGGAATGCACTTTTGAAATCCTTGATGACGTCCTGCTTCATCGATATCGACCGGGCGATATACATGATTAGAGCAATAGCCGCAATATCCGAAGTCTGAAAGCTCAATCCGATCCCCGGGATTGATATCCATCGCCTAGCATCATTAATCTCCGGTCCGAATACCATTGTATACAATAACAATGGAATTGTAATCACAAGCAGAATGGGGGCTATCTTCGAATACACGGTGTAATGGGTGTTGTAACAAACATAGCAGAGAAAAATACCCACCATCGCAATGACCACATGTTTGATAAGATGTATTTCCGCATGACCACCATTGTACCTAAATGCAATGGTGCCTGTTGAACTATACACTGCCAGCACTGAAGCCAGGCACAGCAAAGCCACGATGACCCAGATCCCCTTGTCACCTTTTAGATTTTTTGCTATGGCTACTGCTCTGTACATTAATTTCGTATTGCCTATTTTTTATTGTTTGTTGCCTATTATTTATTGCTTACAACTGTTGCCCTGCTCCCCTGCCCTTACTTCGTGGGCAGACACACAGGTCAGCCCCTACTATAAAATATTGCTCCTTGCCTATTGGCAATTGCTTATTGATTTTTATTAATTCGGTGTTCGTTATTCGGTGTTCGTTATTCGATGAGGTCTTTACCCCATTAATTTATTTTTTGGTCGACAGCCGCGTGCTCCATTCTTTTATTTTTTCTGACGGCAGCCCGCATACTTCGACCTGCTCCACTTTTTTATTTTTTCTGACGGCAGCCGCAAGGACTGCCTCTACACAGACTTCAAATCCCTCATCTCATATCTCAAATCTCAAATCCTTTTTTTCTTTGCGCCTTTGCGCGATTCTTGTTTTTTTTTGTTCGTTATTCGGTGTTCGTTATTGGTTATTCCTCTTTTGCCCCTAAATCCCCTGAAAAGGGGACTTGTTTTATTATTTTATTCATTATTCATATGACTACAGGTCATTCACTTCTCTCTTAAATTGATCTCCTCTGTCCCTGTAATCTTTGAAGAGATCAAAACTTGCGCATGCCGGTGACAATAACACGGTGTCTCCGGGTGATGCAAGCGAAGCAGCTCGACGTACTGCTTCGCGCACCGTTGTAGTTTCTGTAAAGTGTAAGACCTTCGCCGAAAAAATTTCATTTAGCTTTTTATTATCAAGACCAAGACAAATCAAGGCCTTAACTTTTGTTTCAACCAGATCCATGATCTGATCGTAATCATTTCCTTTATCCTGTCCTCCTGCAATCCATATCACCGCAGTTTTCATAGCCTCAAGTGCATAATACACTGCATCTACATTCGTGGCTTTACTGTCGTTTATGTATCGCACGCCATTTTTCTCTGCCACAAATTCCATACGGTGCGATTCATTGACAAATGATTCCAATGAACTCTGCAGACTTTCCGGTGGACAACCTGCAAGCAATGCTGCTCTCGCTGCTGCATTCACATTCACCTGGTTGTGCTTTCCGATCAATCTTGATTTTGACAAGTCAAGAATCAGATCATCTTTCACAAACACCTTGTCATCACCGATCATATCGCTTTCCCTGATCGTCCATATTCTTGCTTCAATTTGTGACGACACCACTTTTGCTACCGTCACAGGATCCATCGCATTATAGATCAGCGTATCATTTTCCGTCATCGACTCCACAATCTTCATTTTTGCTTCCGCATACTTATCAAGACTGTAAGCGTATCGATCCAGGTGATCCGGCGTGATATTGAGCAGAATAGCTACATCCGGTCTGAAGGTTTCGATATCCTCCAACTGAAAGCTGCTCAGCTCACACACATACCAATCCGCATCATGTTCCGCCAGGTAATGACAAAATCCTTCACCTACATTTCCGACTTTCGCGGCATCGATTCCTGCTGTTTGCAGAAAATGATGACACAATCCTGTCGTCGTTGTCTTTCCGTTGCTACCGGTGATCCCGATGATCTTTCCATGTTGATTACGGAAAGCCCATTCGATCTCGCCGATGACATTCGCTCCTGCATTAATTAATACCTGGAGAACCGAACTGTTCTGCGGAATACCCGGACTCTTGACGATAATGTCACAAGCCACCAATTTTTCAAGGTTATGTCCCTTTTCTTCAAAAGGGATACTATGTTGATTTAATATTTTCTTTCTTTCAATTGATATTTCACCACCATCGCTCACCCACACTTCATGCCCTTTAGCTTTCGCTAATAAAGCTGCCCCAATTCCGCTTATACCGGCACCAATAACTCCGACTGTGCTGGACATATCACCTTACTTTTAAAGTGATCAGCGTAATGACTGCTAACATGACGCCCACAATCCAAAACCTCGTTACAATTTTTGCTTCATGCATTCCCAACTTTTGGAAATGGTGATGTAACGGTGACATCCGGAATATGCGCCGCCCTTGTCCGTATTTTCTTTTTGTGTATTTGAAATAATATACCTGTATCATGACTGATAATATTTCTATCAGGAATATGCCACACAATAGGGGTATCAATAATTCTTTTCTTAATGCAATAGCCATCACAGCTATGATTGCTCCCAGTACCAGGCTTCCTGTATCTCCCATAAATACTTTCGCTGGATATGAATTGTACCAGAGGAATCCAATACAAGCCCCCAGAAAACATGCACTGAAAATCACCAGCTCACCTGAATACGGGATATAAAAAATATTCAGGTAATCCGCGATAATGGTATTGCCACTTACATAAGCGAGAATCGTAAGTGCTAATGCAATAATGGCCGACACCCCCGTAGCCAATCCATCTAGACCATCCGTCAGATTCGATCCGTTACTCACGCCGGTGATGATGATGATCGTGATCGGAATAAATACGATCCACAACCATTTTTTAGCATTGATGCCCAGGAAGGTGAGCAGGTCCATGTAATCAAACTGATTGCCTTTGAAAAATGGAACATTGGTCAATGATGATTTGCAATACACCATATCCTTCAATTCACCCGGAACTGATTTGTCTTCAATCGTGACATGGCTGGTAACCTGGTATCCATTTTCCGCCGCTTGCTCCGGTGTTAACCGTATAACTATATCGCGATGAAATAACATAGTCAATGCGATAATCAAACCCAGCACAATCTGTCCGAATAATTTGAATTTGGCTTTCAGTCCCTGCTTGTTCTTTCTGAATATTTTTATGTAATCATCTATAAATCCAATCACGCCCATCCAGATAGTCGTAAGCACCATGATGAGGATGTACACATTGTTCAGCTTCGCCAGCAACAAACATGGCACAAGAATCGCCAGAAGAATAATGAGACCACCCATCGTCGGCGTGCCTTCCTTTTGCTTCTGACCATCAAGACCAAGATCTCTCACCGTCTCGCCGATCTGCATTCGTTTCAAAGAACGTATGATCCTGTTGCCCAGCAACAGGGAAATAATTAAAGACAACATGATCGCTACACCCGCCCTGAAAGAAATCGACATCACCATGGCTTCTCCAGGTAAATCAAAATTCCTATACAGGTATTCAAAAAAATGGTATAGCATTAAATTCTTTTGTTACTTTTTTACCCCCTACCCCCTAAACAGGGGGACTTGAGATTTTGATTTTTCCTTTATTCGTTGAGCGTAGGTTAACCTACGTTCGTGTGTTCGCAAAAATCTGTTTTGCGAAATGTTTGTTTCATCTGCTCCCTACCCCCGGGGCGGGGGAATTGCTTTCATTTCTTTTATTTTCTCTAGCATATTTATTTCTCTTCGTCTTTATGTCTCTTTCAGATATATTTTTCAATCTGTTTCCACTTTTCAATGCAACTCCCCCGTCCCGGGGGTGGGGGGTCAAACGGGACCCTTTTCATTAGCTTCGCGATCTCACATCTCACATCTCGGAATGAAATCTTTACTCCATTCCTATATTTTTTAGTCGGCAGCCGCATGCTCCATTCTTTTATTTTTTCTGACAGCAGCCAAGTACTCCACTCTTTTATTTTATCTGACGGCAGCCGCGTACTTCGACCTGCTCTACTCATCCTCGTACTACAGCTCAGCAACCGGGCTGCCTCTACACAGATTTTCGATTTCACTCTATACTTCTCTATCTTCCTCTCACTTCTCTCATTTTCTCACTCTCTCTACTTTCAATCTTCCTCATTTTGCATAATCTCTCTCTATTGAAAGATCTGCTCCCCCTTCGAAGGGGGCCGGGGGGATGTCTCCCTCTAGTTGATTTTTCTGTCACGTTATTATTCGGTATTCGTTATTCGTTATTCGCTCTGTGATCTCTGCCCCTACTTCGTGGGCAGACACACAGGTCAGCCCCTACACTACCCTCTCACTTTCTCACTCTCTCACAATGTGCAGATGCTAGTGGGTGACCCGGTGAATCTTTATCCCCTTTGCTTCACCCACTGCAACTGCTAAAACCAACCTGAGAATGATAATAGAACCTATCTTATATATCTTCTATGCCGGCGCTTCCGCAAGCACTTTTTTCTATCTTCTACTATTGAACGCCGTTTAGAAAAGCATGATCAAATCTTAATAGATCATACGTTTTCTTATTTTTTGCTTCGACTTGCCTTACTTTGCCATGTGCTATAGTTCGACTTGCTTTTTCTCAACCTCATGCTACAGCTCACCAACCGCAGCTCAGCAACCGTCCGCGTCCTCCTTTATTACTTCATCTTCATTCTCTCTTCACGCTAGCGTTGACGTGGGTGATACGGTGAATCTTTATCCCCTATGCTTCACCCACTGCAACTGCTAAAACCAACCTGAGAATGATAATAGAACCTATCTTATATATCTTCTATGCCAGCGCTTCCGCGAGCACTTTTTTATCGTCAAACGGATAGCGGTGCCCGTTGATCTCCTGGTACTTTTCATGTCCCTTTCCCGCTACTAATAGAATGTCTCCTGCCTTCGCCATCAACACTCCCGCACGTATTGCTTCTCTTCTGTCTGTGATGCGCAACACGCGATCCTGTTTTTGTTTTGGTATACCTGTCCACATCTGGTCAAGTATCTCATCCGGATTTTCAGTTCTTGGATTGTCCGATGTGATGATCACCTGGTCTGCCAGCGTGGCAGCAATACCGGCCATCTCCGGCCTTTTTGTTTTGTCCCTGTCACCACCACATCCTACGATACAAATGAGATGCGATCCGGGATTTCTAACCTGGATAAGAGTGCTCAGTACATTTTGCAAAGCATCCGGTGTATGGGCGTAGTCCACTACAGCGAACACTTGCTTTCTTCCCGTCACAAGATCAAACCGCCCTTCTGCGGGTTGTAGCTTGCTTATTCCGGTCAACACCTTTTCCTGATCTTCTCCGAGCAATATGGCCGCGCCATAAATCGCCAGGAGATTAGATGCATTAAATTTTCCTACTAACCGCACATGCAGTGGTATTCCGTTCAATTCAAGATGTAAACCATCAATCCGGTTTTCAATGACGCGCGCCCTGAAGTCGGCAATTTTGGTAAGACTGTAATTTGAGACCTTAGCAACAGTATTCTGTACCATGACTTCAGCGTGCTTGTCGTCCGCATTGACTAAGGCAAAAGACTGAGCACTCAATCCATCGAAAAATATTTTCTTAGCTGTTATGTAAGCTGCAAAATCACCGTGATAATCCAGGTGATCATGCGTGAGGTTGGTGAATATCGCTCCATCCCATTCTATCCCTTCCACTCTTCGCTGATCCAGTGCATGGCTGCTCACTTCCATAAAGGCATGTGTACAACCTCCATTCACCATCCGCGACAAAGCTTCCTGGATTGCAATCGGATCAGGTGTTGTAAACCTTGTGGATTCCACCTGGTCTCCAATCCTGTTTTCAATCGTCGACAACAAACCACTTTTATATCCCAGGTCAGTAAAGAGCCTGTACAATAATGTAGCGATCGTTGTCTTCCCGTTTGTTCCTGTCAC
>JBDSPM010000140.1:0-4868 GCA_039930325.1 Saprospiraceae bacterium | reverse complement strand
CCGGATTTATCAAATGAAGTGAATCCAATTAATGGAAGTTTGAGATTAGCATGTATATCCCGGGGATTGAAACTGATCAGGTAAATATCACTGCTCGTATATAAGGTTCCATCTTTCGTTACAAAATTTGGTGTTGAGTTGAATTGGTTGCAAGGCAATCCATCAGCTGAATTATAAGACGTAAACTTTTCGGTTATCGGATCGAATTCATTTAACCCATTGGACGTATTGATCCAAAGTTTATTATCCTGATCGAATACAATATCGCCAAGATTATTGCTGGATAAATGGTTTCTGGTATCAAACGAGGAAAAGGAATGCCTGGTAATATTATATTTGAAAAGACCGGCCTGCGTAGTGCCAATCCAGAGATTTCCCTTGGTATCGAGGGCAACAGATGAAATACGTCCAACTAATTCGTTCTCATCATTTGAAGGTATTTTGAAATTCCGAATAGAATTATCGAATGTATTTATTTCCGACAAATCATTAGACGCATAACCCAGCCATAGCGTTCCATTGTCATCCATTGTTGCCGTAGATATTGTTCCAAGACCCGGCAATTTATATGTGGAATCAAATGAGGTATAGTGAATATATTCTTTGGTTTCAAAATTGTATTTAAGTAAGCCATAAGGATAAATTCCTATCCAAAATGAGCCTGATTTATCTTTAAGGATAAAAGAAGTGGGGGAGTCGGTTAATTCCTGTACCAATTTTGGAATTTCTTTGATTAATGGCTTAAATTCTTTTGAAAAAGTAGAAAATGTGGCCAATCCTCCCTCAGTGCCCAATAATAAATAATTCCCTTCAAAATACAATGACCAAACATTGTTGTATTTGCCTGGAAAATGGTGTTGTTCTATTTTTCCGGTTGACGGTACATAAGAGAACAGACCGTTTTGTAATGGTGCAAACCAAAGTTTTCCCTGCTCGTCTTCGGCAAAAAGAACAGCCATGTTCCCAAGTGGTGTATTGGAGGTATTAAATATTTTAAATGGTGGTTGCGATGGATTTAAATATTCAAGACCATGCTCTGTAGCCATAAAAATAGTTCCCAAACTATCTGCCAATGTTTGAGATGCAGTATAGCTACTAAGTGAACCGGGATTTGTATTATCAGGAACATAAAATCTGGTGGTGTGCAATTTCTTATTGAACGTAAAAATTCCGTTGTTCATAGATGAGCCCACGATTTCATCGTCGTTCAGCTTACTCAATGCCATGACCCAAATACCCCGGGCATCAGGGTTATTGGCAAATGAAATGGAATCCAAATACTGACTCCCGGGGCGATACGTATACAAACCCGGAAAATGAATGGTGGAAAAATAAAGAATGGAATCCCCATCATTGTATAGTGATGCTAACCAGCCTTTCTCGAATATGGGCCAGTGATTTGGATTATGGTCTTTATGATAAAAAGTAATACCGTCTTCAGTATACACAGGTCCTTTAGAAGAAGAAAACCATATAGCGGATTTCGTTGTGATTATTCGATTTGGAAGGAAGTATGTTTTTTTAGCAAGCGTGGAAGTGATATGATCTTCCAGCTTTTTAAAGTGAAATGAATTCTGTGGTGTGGAAAAAATATAGCTACGGGTTACGATCCATATTCGGTCGTTAAATTGCCCTATGGACATTACTCCTTCGCTGAAATCGACAGTATCGTTTGCTGAAATTACAGTTCTAAAATTGATGAATTTAGAGGAATCAGGTACAAGAATGCTCAAACCGGCATGTGTGCCAATCCATATGCGATGTGATTCATCTTCAAATAGGGTAGTGATATCATCGTTAAGTATTGTTGTTGGATTTCCAATAGTATGCTTATAGGGAACAATATTTTTTCCATCAAAGCGATTAAGACCATTATCCGTGCCTATCCATAAAAACCCTCTGCTGTCTTTTAGCAGGCAGGATGTATTATTTGAGGTAAGGCCCTGGTCAGAGGTCAGATGATTGAAACGAGGATCAATCTGGCTATACGACTGCCCGAAGGTCAGCAGAATAGTAAAAGTTAGAATAACGTATAAATATTTCATGCCGGAGGAGAAGTGCAAATAGGCATTGAATAGAGTGTGAGACGATAAACCTTAAGAATACTTTGACAACACCTTTATATTCCTTGAGGAGTACAAGTAGCAAAAAAAATAGAAGTATATAAAAATTGGCAGTATTATCTACTGCTTACAATGAATTCACAAGTATAAACAAAGTAAAGATTTAGGAGATGAATTGAACTTTATATCAATTTGCGTTGTCCCTGCTTAACGATTATAAATGAACAACATTGTTCTAATAAACACAAGTTCTGAATACCGAACGGGCTAAAAAGGATGATGAGCAGGCAAAATAGTATCTTGAATCTACCTTCCTATCACAAGCAATTCAGGATGCTTTCTCTGCTTCCATTTCCTCTATCATTAATCTTTCGCGGTGCCTTTTCAATGCCGAATTAACAATATAAACACCCGTCAGTGTCACCAGGGCACCTACGATCAGAAGCAGCGTGATCCTTTCTTTTATAAAAAGACTTCCTGATACTACAGCAACAATTGGATTGATATACGCATACGTCGATACAAGCCCCATAGGCAGTCGTTGAAGTGCGTACAAGTAGGCAATGAAGGCTATTATGGAGCTCACAATGACAAGGAATGCAATGGCTTCCCAGGTATATAGACTGACATCTGCGATAGGAATTACATTTCCGGTGGCTTTTGCAATGATATTCAATACGATGCCGGAAATCAACATCTGCCAGCCAATACTGAAATACGGATTGTAATCGGAAGCATATTCTTTTGTATATATCGTGCCAAATGCCCATGCAAGTGCAGCCATCAATCCAAGAAAAACACCGAACCGAAAATCCTTATCAAAAAGCTCCTGGAGATGATCGTAGAATATAATACATACGCCTCCGAAGCCAAGTAAGATACCAAGCCATGCAAGCATTGGTATTTTGCTCCCACCTCTAATGGTGAGTATCAGTGCAAGCCATAATGGAAATATCGCACCGAGTATCGCACTTATGCCTGCCGTAGTAAGCTTCACCCCCAAGGAAGCCAATCCATTACTGATCATAAAATTTAATGCTGACAGCAACAGGATGGGATACCATTCTCTGCCTTTTGGCAAAGGGGCTCCTTTGAAAATAAAAAACAGGACATAACATGCGCCGGCAATGATCTGCCGAACTCCCACCATCTGAATAGGGGGCATAAAGCGTACAGCTTCTTTCGTTCCTACCCATGATACCCCCCATACAATGCAGACCACGACCAGTGCGAGATATGCTTTTTTGTTAGAGTTCATTGCGTCGGGACTGAAATAATGTTCAGCTTAGTAAAGAAACAAATATTTACCCTTCTGTTTTAAATGCTTGCAGAGGACATTGTTTATTCGTATACTATTAATTCGCTACTATGGGATATAAAGAATTATTATTTCTGATAAGGAGGCATATGCGAAATAAAAAATAAGTCAATACCCTTTGACCCTTTTAATAAATTTTTTCAGAATATCACTGAAAGACCCCTGCATCGGGGTGCGATCCGTGACGACCTGAAGCTCACCATCTGTTTCCTTTACAAAGAAATTAAAGACCATGTCATTATAATTTTTGATCGTGTCCTGGATACCACCGTACCGCAGATCAGAAAGTACTGTGACGGTGTCAGCAGGAGAGGCATTGAGATATCCATCCGAAAACCACTTGATCGTCTTAAAACTCTTGTATTTCGAATATGCCTGCATGATGGAATCATTTTTAGGAAGTGTATTCAGATAATGCATATCAGGACCATGATCAAAATTGGAGTATAGGCCAACATAATAATTGTCAGGTGTTTCTGCCACAAAGGTCCAGAGAAAATTATTGAGGATCGTCGGATCGGTCCTCCAGCGGGTAGCTTCAATGCCCCTGTTAGACAGCGCTCTTTCAAACACATGGTTCATGTGAATTTTATTTCCAAAGGTGAACAAGAGGTATAGTGCAGCATACCCCATTCCGATATAATTAATCACCGTCCTTGTTTTAGTATTTCTTTTGTAAAAAGGAAAAATAATCGCACAGATCAAAAATGGTATCGTAAAAAATAAATCAGCTACAGAGATATTCTTAAAGGATACACGGTAATCAGAAAAAGGCAGGAACAATTGTGTACCGTATGTAGTGCATGAGTCCAGCAGAATGTGGGTCATGAATGCGAGGAAAAATAATAGATACCACTCCCGGTGTGTCGTCTTAAAGCTTTCAAGATCTTTTTTAATGTAGTATTTATACAATCTCCATATCAGGTAGGCGCCTATGCCAAGGGAAATAACAACATACCACCAACGGGGATGATTTTCGACACGCAGCATATAATTTGAACCGAGAACCAACGTACCTAAGACCAGGGCATTAATGATCGAGACAAGTGCCTTATATATAGGTTTTTTATGGCGATCAGTGTGGTACAATTTATAAACTAACCAACCAAAAAGCAAAGGAGCCCCAATTGCAAAGAGAATGGAATGTGTGAACCCCCGATGGAAAGCTAATGCGCCCGTGGGATTTAAAAATAAATTACCGAGAACGTCGAAATCAGGTATCGTTTCTCCAATGGCGCCCCAGATGAGAGCCCTGTTACCTATTTTCTTTCCCAGAACGACTTCGCCGATGGCGGCACCCAGAACTAAATGTGTCAGTGAATCCATGTTGTGACAAATGTAATCTTAGTTGACCTTCCTTGCACAACAGATACATCCCGGCCTTCCTATTATTTCAGATCAGGCTGTCCGGGAGATGGAATCGCGCGGTGCCTTGAATGTGAAGTATAAGACCTCTTCCCTGGATATCGAAGGAAAGAAAGGCGTCC
>JBDSPM010000139.1:0-5316 GCA_039930325.1 Saprospiraceae bacterium | reverse complement strand
CATGCTCTCTATATGGTTCGGCGGAGTCTTTATCCTCATGCTTAGGCTTGCATTTAGTCTTGCGTGGGTTCAGCATATCAGATCTGAAGCAGCTCCTTTAGCTCCTATTCAAAATACAGTCAATGATCTCATCGAACGATTGAAGATCAAGATCAATCCTCTTGCTTCTGAGTCAGGCTATATTCCATCCCCCATGACAATAGGCCACATTAAACCAATGATCCTTTTTCCTATTGGAATCATCAATCAACTGACACCACAGGAAGTTGAAGCTGTGCTCACACACGAATTAGCTCACATTGTCAGAAGAGATTATTTATCAAACCTGATACAGTCTTTTATCGAAACACTCTTTTATTACCATCCTGTCACATGGTGGATTTCAAATAAAGTCAGAACAGAACGCGAAAATCGTGCAGATGATCTCGCCGTATCGTGGTGTGGTGATCATGTAGGATATGCTAAAACTTTGATCACTGTACAGGAGATGCAACTCGCTCATGGACCTTCTCTCGCCATTGGTTTTGCCTCAGGTAAAGGCGCCATGCTCGCCCGCATCCAGCGTATTCTTCACATTCCTTATAAAAATCACAATCAAATGGAAAAGACAGTATTGATCAGTTTGTGCTCACTTTTTTTCTTCGGATTCACGCTCAATAGCCACCCAAATACGGATCAGAAAAAAGAAAATCAACCCACCACAACAGAACAGGTAACTGTAATCACTACTTCAGTTCCTGATTCGATCCCGGCAAAAGGGACATTTAAAATCCATAAAAAGACTGATGATCAGGATATCAGCATCGAAGTAAAAGATGGCGATATCAAAGAACTGCAAATCGATGGAAAAAACATAGCTCCTTCACAATTTGATCAGTATGGTGAAGTCATTGATGACCTGTTTGGTGCTATTGAAGCACCTCCATCTCCGGAAGGGTTCACTTTCACCATGCCTGCAATGCCTCCAATGCCTCCAATGCCTGACATGCCACTGATGCCCAATATGCCACCAATGCCTGGTATGCCCCGAATACCTGCCTTGGGAATGAATGAGATGGAATTAGAACAACTATTCAAAGATGGCATGAAGGAAGGTTTTACGATGAAAATCTTTAATCCGGAGTTTAAAGGAAAACACGGTATGATAAATGAGGATACTACGATTGTTAAAGGCAGGAACAAGTATATCTATATATTCTCAGGCAAAGACACCATAGAAACATTACCCTTCAACTGGTCAGAAGCAGCACCCGAAATGAAATTTGAAAACAACATTTTACAAAATAATAAGGATTGGACGCTAAGATGGGATGAAAATGCAAAACAGTGGAAAGGACAAGAAAAAGAGTGGAAAAAAAACTGGGAAGAGTATGCTCAACAATGGAAAGAAGGCACCAATGAGCAACAAGAGCAAATGCAAGCAGAACAGGAACGCATGCGCTCTCAAGGTAATCGTTTGAGAGAAGAAGGTGATCATATTCGTTCCGGCGATGACCGGCTGAGAGAAGAAGCTGAAAAATATAAGAGCGAAAATTATGCCCGCGCGCTTCAGAGTGAACTTTGAGCACAAGGCTTGAGTGAAAGCAGGTTATTTGGATTTAGGGCTCCCCAGATGAATATAACAGAGGCTCTTGTTGAAGAAGGTCTGATAGAACCCGGTGAAGAAGCAGATGTGGTTCTGACACCCGATAAGCTGAAAATCAATGGCAAGAAAATGGATGATGAAACCCATGATAGATATTTAAAAATGTATGAATCTCAGCAGGGGGTACAACTCTCGGGTAAATCCCGCGTCGAATTCAAAACAAAAAGCAGGAGAAGTATGTAATTCGTCTCACAGATGCATCCTTCCATCGAATAAGGAACTATCAGACTTGATACAGATAGGAAAGCGACCTATCTTTAGATAAAATCAATACCGTTTAAACTAAATAATCATCTTCATTATGAAACAGGCAAGTTTACTAATTACACTTTGCGCATTACTTTGTTTGTCGGCCTCAGCGCAGACGACTACTATCGAGAAGAATGACAAACGCATCTCGATCACTACAACCAAAACAGATGAAAACGGAAAAACTGTGACCGAAACTTGGGTAGCAGAAGGCGACCAGCCGGAAAAAATACTTCAGACCATGGCCATCAACCCTGATGTGCTGCAAAAAATGAATAGTGACGATCAGGTAAAGAAAGAAAATGAAGAACGCCTTTTCTTATTCAGAAGCGCCGGTGACAAAGCTGCCATTGAAGGAAAATTAAGTAATGGCTCAGGCGACAGCAAGGGAAATGGGGAATTCATTGAAAAAATAATCATCATTTCAAATAATAAAAATGATGTTAGCCCTAAGCCATACGCCTATTATCATGGTGGCTCTGCCAGCGCTGATGTTTGGGTCAGAGGGACAGGCGATGGACAAAAGAGCAATTGTGCAGCACTTGGGGTGTACGTTAATACTGAAAGCGACCTGAGTGGTACCAAAATCAGTGCATTGATTGAAAAAGGTGGCGCAAAGGAGGCAGGTATGCTCGCTGGTGATGTGATTAATAAGATAGATCAGTATGAGGTTACAGACTTCCCTTCATTGCATGATGCATTATCTCATTATGTGGCAGGCGATGTAGTCACAGTTCGTTATACAAGGAATGACAAGAACCAAAAAGCAAAAGTCGAGCTGAGAGACTGGGCTCAACTGCCTGGTCACGAATGGCGCGCCAGAACAGATTGTGGTAAACCGGCCAGTGAAGATGCAATTGATGAGATAAGCAAAGGCCCTGTAGATGGCCAGCTAAGCGCCCCTGCTGTTCAGTCACTCCAGTTAGATAATGCAAGCGTATTTCCCAATCCTACAGAAGGTGTTTTTTCGCTTTCCTTCCAGACCACTCCCGGCCCGCTTACAGTTTCTATCACAGACGTAAATGGTAAAGTCGTGTATAATGAAAATAACGACAACTCATCAGGCTCCTACAAACAAGAAATCAACCTGAAAGGAATGCCACAAGGAAATTATATCCTCTCTGTCAATCAGGGAGGCAAAATTTATTCGCAGCAGATATCAAAGCAATAACAGCGAACTTTCATACTTAATATTTCAAATATCTGGTACCGGCAGCTTATTAACTGCCGGTTTTTTTATGTTCAACATTGATGGATGCTGAACCAAGTGCCATCGGCAGGATAGATAGTGTCATAATGGAATTCATTTCTTCGAATAAAAGGATTCGGCATTCGAAGAATGATGAACCAAGTGCCAGAAGCACGATAGATATTGGCACGATGGAATTCATTCCATCGAAATTGGAAAACCCTATCTTTCCGTATCAAAAATCTGTTCATCATGACGCGCGGACAATCCACCATCGGCCTTCTGATCCTGTCCAATATTTTTATGACACTCGCCTGGTACGGCCATCTCAAATTCGGAGAGATGAAAGGCTTTCAGCGCCTGGGACTTCTTGCCATTATTTTTATCAGCTGGGGCATCGCCTTTTTCGAATACTGCGCCCAAGTCCCTGCGAATAGAATTGGATATCAACAATACGGAGGTCCCTATTCTTTAGTAAAATTGAAAGTAATATAGGAAGCACTTTAGCCCTAAATCCCCTAAATGGGGACTAGTCATTCTGATTTAATCAGCTGACACTTTCAAGGTTTAATTTTATCCATTGAAATTATTTACAGAATCTTTTAAAAAACCTATCTAATTTAGTTGTTCGGTTTCCAAACCATTTTTTGATTATAATCCCATTTCGATCAATCAAAAAGAAGTAAGGAAAACCATCAATCTTGTATTTATCAAGAATGTCAGGCTTATTAACACCATCCCATATAGATGAGCAATTGTACTCAATATTCAGTTTTTTTGCTATTCTTTCCCAATCAGCCCGTTCATCATCTATATGAAACGAAATTATTTTAAGTTTTTTTATGTACTTTTCTTGTATATCATCCAAATGTTCATATGTGCTCCAACATGGCTTGCAATAAGTAGCTGTAAAATTTAACAGTATATATTTTCCTTTAAATGCGCTTATACTGATGTCATTGCCTGACTGATCAATACCTACTATGTTATACGCAGTATCTCCTTTCCCAGTTTTTGTCTCTATTTGAGAAATCGAATTATTTATATAAGTACAAAGAAGAAATAGGATAAGATAATATTTCATGAGTAAGAAATTAATCACCGTATAAAAAATTTAACCAATAAAAGTTTATTTGCACACTGAGTAATCCATATTCAATAAAATAAATTGAACATCATTGCGATTGCTTAGTCGCTCCATCTGGCCCGGAACATTATCCTTATTTAGTCTGCCTGCATATTCCGCAAATTTAACAACATACAAAGGCACTTTACGAATAGTTAGATCGTCCTTGTTCAAAGGATTAATGATGTAGGTGTCGCTTATAAAATCCTGCAGATTTTTTCCTTCTACATGCATATTGTCAATATCATGAAGTGAAAGCATTACTATCGAATCAAGGTCATTGCTACAACCTATGTCAAATTTGGTGAGTTGCCCCTGGGAATTAAATAGTAAGATTTCTGGCATTGAATTGCCCAGATATTGATATTTGCTCCGACTTGCGGAAGAGTAATTTTTCAATCTATAAATTTCATCTTGTAACCCCAGTCGATTAGAATATTTAACAACCGATGAATCTGAAACGTACTTAGGTTTATGTATCCCATATATCAACTTAACAACAGGCATACAAGACATTAACTGAAAAACAAACAAGAATAACATACATAACTGAATAAATCGAACGCACCACCCACTGTAGTTTGATGGTACTCTAATGGACTTAGATTTCTTAAACATTGTTATTGTATTATTTGCCCTGCCCCTGCTCCCTGCCTTTTGTTTTCTCTATGCCCTATGCCCTATGCCCTATGCTCCATGCTCCATGCTCCATGCTCCCTGCTCCATGCTCCCTGCTCCCTGCCCCCTGCTATACCGCAGGCTCCTGTTGACTCAGACAATGAAAACTCCCAAGCCCCCAAATGACATCAGTAGAATCAATCCCAACGGTGGTTCGTTCAGGAAAACAATTTTGAATAATTTGTAGGGCCTCATCATCCCTGTCACATCTGAATGTTGGAACTATCACATGAAGATTTGAAATATAAAAGTTCGCATAAGACGCTGGCAGTCTTTGACCATTATAAAAAACCGGGTTAGGCATGGGTAATTCAACAATAGTAAGCTGACGGTCATTCAGCAGTCGCATGGATTGGAGTTGCTTCAGATTATGTTTTAAAGGTGTATAATTTCCATCCTCTTTATTGTGTTCTATCACTGTGATCACAG
>JBDSPM010000138.1:0-4960 GCA_039930325.1 Saprospiraceae bacterium | reverse complement strand
GGCTGAAAAAGTGGATGGAGGCAGCTATGTCAACAAGAACGGCGAATTTCTCGGCAGACATCAGGGATATCCTTTTTACACCATAGGCCAACGTAAAGGATTAGGTATCGCATTCGGTGAGCCCATGTTCGTCTCAGAAATTATTCCGGAAACGAATACCATCGTTTTGGGCAAAGAAGATGAGCTGATCCGGAATACAATGCTGGTCAGTGGCGTTAACCTCTTGAAGTATGCTAAGCTTCCGGAAAAAATGGAATCCCTGACGAAAATCCGTTATCGCGATTCGGGCACAATGAGTGAGATCACGCAGACAGAAAGTAAAAAGATAGAAGTCACTTTTATGGCAAATGTACGTGGCATAGCTCCGGGCCAGTCTGCTGTATTCTATGAAGGTGATGACGTCATAGGCGGAGGTATTATTCAGGGCAGTTCAAGAAATTAATAATCATGCTTGTCAGGATTTACTTTGTTGCATTTGTATTCTTATTCTTCATCAGTTGTATGCAGGATAAGATAGAAACTCCTGCTGATAATCATTCGTTGGAATATTTTCCTCTTAACCTGGGGAAGTTTATTACATATTCAGTGGACTCCATTGTTTTTGATGATGTTGCCGGTGGCAATAAAAAAGATACTGTTTCATTTCAAATCAAGGAAGAAGTGGTAAGCTATCAAATCGACCTGGCTGGAGACACCATTTTTTACCTGCATCGTTTTAGAAGGAGTACTTCTGAGGACCCATGGCTTATTACTGATCTTTGGACTGCAAACCGGTCTACAGTTGAAGCTTCACGAACAGAAGAGAATCTCAAATTTCGGAAGATGACGTTCCCGCTTCGTAGTGGAAAGAGATGGTCTGCCACCACGTACATTCCTTTTTCAACTACTGTAGTGATTGGCACTGAAATGATGCAGCCTTACCAGGAATGGGAATCAAAAGTTCTGGATTTTGATGTATCCGGGCAGGTAGGAATTTTTTCTTTCGAAGCAGGGCAACTCATGCATATCAGTCAATCCGATACAGATGATGGAAGCATGAAACGTTTTGAGCAAGAAGTGTATGCACGGAATATTGGGCTGGTTTCTCGAACCGACAGTCTCCTGGACAGCCGGTGCCTGACCTTGGGTTACTTCGAACCTTGCTTTGATGAAACATGGCTCGAAAAAGCAGGTAAGGGATATATTTTGTCCCAGGTAATGATCGATCACAATTGAGCACTTCTTTTCCTTCTCATTCGCATTATTTTTTAATCGGTAAAACACTGAAATCACATGGCACCTCCGGTGAATTGCGAATCATGACGGAAGACAAATACAAAACCTATATCAGGAAAGGTTCATTCCTGTTTTTTGATTTGGATGGATCAAAAGTACCATTTCAGATTGCAGAGGTGGAGGATGGAAATCATTTCGTCATTTCTCTTGAAGACATTATGAATAAAAAAGATTCTGATATGCTCGCCCATCTTGATTTCTACATCCCCTTTGAAACCGTAAAGCCAAAGCATCAAAATTCACCAAAAAATATAGAAGGCAAATGGCATGAATACCGCATCCTTGATACAAAGGAAAATGTTTTCTATGATGTGCTCCGCGTTGAAGAATTCCCTCAACAACTGATGGCCATCATTGCACCGGATTCGAAAGAGATCCTCATCCCATTAAGTGATCAGCTCATCTCTTCCATTGATAAAGAAAATAAAATCATCCACATGGAGATTCCTCATGGATTGTTTGACCTTTAAAATTTCTCAACAACCAAGAAACTACCTAAGTTGAGTGCAGTTCTTCGTGCATTTTAAGATAATCTGCAGAATCGAATAGCAAAGTGCTATTTCGCCTTTTGATACTCTAAACTATCAATCTCAAACGTACAAACATTGTTTGAGTAAATGTAATTGGAATAAGGGCAAAAGGGACTTTTAATTGAATCTCTGCATTCAGATTCAGTATTTGGAGGAATGTACGTTAATATTTTTGAATCTTCAAAATGTATTCTTAACGAATCAAAGACACCAAATGGTCCATCATCATATGGTGGACCTTCTTCATACATAATTTTGAAATCATTATGGCTTATCAAAGTTGTATCATTCTTTCCAAACCTATCAAAGAGTATGACTTCTAAATTATAGATTGTAGTATTGCTTAGTGAGTATTTCTTTGTATCTCCCTGATCAGTACATGAAACAATTTGAAGTAATAGAAAAAATAATAAAAGCTTTAACATATTAACCTTATTCTAATTTAAAGAAACAGAATTATTGCCCATAACTCACTGCTACCTGCTACCTATTACATGCTCTCCCGCTTCATCTACTTCGTGATGGCGGGATCTTCGCTGCGCTCGACCTGCTCCCTGCTCTCCCGCTTCATCTGCTTCGTGATGGCGGGATCTTCGCTGCGCTCGACCTGCCCCATGCTCCATGCTCCATGCTCCATGCTTTTACATCGTCCGCATAGATTTTCCCGAAATCAACTTATATCCTTTGGAAGTTATCACAGATGCAAATGGACTCTGGTGATCCTCAGGTTCGATGGAAGCTACACCTGTCTCACCGTTCAGATTGAAAGCAATCATTTTGACATCAAAATCAACTTTATCTAAGCCTCCATTTATCTCAATGATTCGTTGAAGCACGAATTCACATGCTTGTTGTGGTGACATTCCTGCTTTCATTTTTTCCATGAGTAAAAATGAACCGCATATCCGTATCACTTCCTCCCCACGGCCTGTTGCGCCAACCGCTCCTACTTCATTGTCAACATACAACCCGGCTCCAATGATTGGCGAATCACCTACACGACCAGGTATCTTGGCAAATAATCCACTCGTAGTAGTAATACCGGCCACGTCCCCTTTCAGGCCAATGCCCATCACATTAATCGTCCCGCCTTTTTTTGGTTTCTTTATATATACACCGTTCGAAGGTGGTAGCCAATCATCTTTATCACTCATATTTTCTTTCCATTCAAGCCATTTAAGCCGGGCTTCCTCGGTGAGTAAATTTTCTTCCGGAAATCCATGAGCCCTTGCAAAATCAAATGCGCCCGCACCGACGATCATCATATGATCAGTGCGCTCCATCACCAATCTCGCAACAGAACAGGCTCTCTTAATATTCTCTAATGCAGCCACGCTTCCACAGCGGTGAGTAGGTCCATACATGCATGATGCATCAAGTTGGACTACGCCGCGTTCATTTGGCAGGCCACCATAACCTACTGAAGTATCGGTTGGATCCAACTCACAGACATTGGCTCCCTTTTCGATAGCATCGAGAATATTTCCCGATTTCTTAAGGACATCCCATGCAGGATTTAAAACTTTTTTCCCCCAAAATTCGCTGCGGCTACACATGATGAGCGGCTCCGTATTAACCGGGGGAATGAATCTCTTTTTTTGATTAAATATCTTCGTGACAGAGGTGCTGCTCAGGCCGAGCAGACCCATATTTTGAAGAAATTCACGGCGATGTCCCATTTAAAACGATTTAAAAAATTATTTTTTTCCTGGTGTCACTCCCGGTTGATATAGCTTGAAGCCTGTTTTGGCTTTCTCTACATCCACCATTTCTTTCACTTCACTGAGCAACTGCTTTGCATCAAACACGATGCCATCCTTGATCGTATATTTTACGCCGCCAACTCTCACTACTTCGTTGCTGTCGTTCAGCATGATAGCACCTGTTCCATACAGGCATTGCAGATTTTCCAGGGGGTTTCGGTCAATGATGATCATATCAGCAAGCTTTCCAGGCTCAACACTTCCTATTTCTTTATCCTTTCCAAGTGCCTGCGCGCCATATAGAGTTGCTGATCGAATGACTTCAAGCGGGCTGAATCCTGCTTCGCGCAACAGCTCAAGTTCCCGGATATATGCAAATCCGTAAAGCTCGAATATATAGCCTGAATCAGAACCTGTAGTAACACGTCCGCCACGGTTTTTATATTCATTTACGAATGTCATCCACAGCCTGTAATTATTTTTCCAGGCCACCTCTTGTTCCGTTCCCCAATATTGCCAAAATGATCCGTGAGATGTGCGACTAGGCTGATAAAATTCCCAGAGCTTCGGCATCGTGTAATCTTCATGCCATTCCAGTCTGCGTGCCCTGTGCAGATCTCTCGCCGCTTCATAAATATTAAAAGTAGGATCAATTGTAAAATCAAGAGCTATCAATTCATCCATGACTTCATTCCAGTGAGGTGAGTAAGGTGCAGCAGCTTGTTTCCAAAGGCGCCCTGCCTCAGCAAAGCGATCCTGCTCATTCATGTAATTATAATTGACCGGGTAATCCTGAATGGTTTTATCTTCAAATAAAGCCTCAGGCAATCCATACCAATGTTCCATCGAAGTAAGGCCTGCTCTTGCTGAATTCAGAACATTCCATCGGGCTACATTGAGTTGTGCATGATGACATGCCGAACGAAGGCCCAAGCTTTTGTTTTCCCTCAGTGCGGCATCCATTACTTCAGGCGGGGCACCAAAAAATTTTATGCCGTCAGCACCATTTTTTGCATTCTGTTGAACCCATTTTCTTGCATGCTCTGCTGTAGAAATAGTCTCCTCTGAACCCTGGCCAAAAACGGTATAGGCAAAAATCCTGGGCGCAGTGATCTCATTTTTTTCACTTCTTCTTTTTTCGTTGAGGGTCCACATCAGTCCATTGCCTGCAGAAGGCTCCCGGATCGTAGTGATGCCGTGGGCCATCCACAATTTGTAAACATATTCCGCATCCACCCCTTGTGAATCACCTCCGATATGACCGTGCATATCAATAAAGCCCGGCAATACATACATTCCTGTCGCGTCAATTTCATACCCATTAGTTTTCAATTTAGGACGATCGGCACTATCGGGTTTCACGCCCGGAGAACCAACGATCCTGATGTTTATTATTTTATTTCCTTCTATGACTATATCAACGGGACCAAAAGGCGGGGTGCCTGTTCCATT